>NZ_JBHWVM010000029.1:0-83919 GCF_042736805.1 Streptomyces sp. NPDC060031 | reverse complement strand
GTGGGAATCTCCACCACCCTCTCGGCCCAGCCCGGGCACGCGGTTCCCGTGGCCGATCCCTACTCCGGGACCGGACGCCCACCGGTGGCGAAGTATCCCGACAAGCCACAGTCGATGAAACAGCTGGTCATCGCGGCAGGCCGGAAGGCGGCAAAGCCGGTGCAATGGCGTGAGGGCTCCCGGCCCGGCACCGGCCGCAGCGGCTTGAAGCGGATGTACTCGCGGTTCGTGCACTTGCGGATCCGGCCTGCCGGACGCGAAGTCCGCCAGGCCGTCGACGGCCCGGAACTGCCCGAGTGCCGGCTCCTGGCCGAGTGGCCGGCTGACCGGAGCGAACCCGTTCAGTTCTGGCTCTCCGACCTGCCCGCCGACACCCCGCTGACCACCCTGGTCCGCCTGGCCAAGCTCCGTTGGCGCATCGAGCACGACTACCGCGAGATGAAACAAGCCCTGGGTCTCGCCCACTTCGAGGGCCGCACCTGGAACGGATGGCACCACCACGTCACCCTCGTCTCCGTCGCGCACGCCTTCTGCACCCTGCAACGACTGGCCAGAGCCCCAAAAGACACGGCGCCGGCCTGAGCCTCTACCGCGTCGTCCGCGAGCTGCAGACCCTCCTCGCGACATGGACCGGCGTCTGCCCCACCTGTCACCCCGGCATACCCACACCAGCCCCAACCTGACCAAGCCCTACTAGGAGCGGCCGGCGCGGCACGGCGAGGGCCGCACCCACCGGTTGCCGGGCACTTGGTCGCGGCGCTGCCCCCGGCCGCCCACCCGAGCAGTTGCCCTCGCCGGGGCGCGCGCCCCACAGATCCGGACCGGCGCCACGCGGGCGGGCCAGCCCGTTCTCGGGCCTCAGCCGTGCAGAAAGGACTCCCGGAGCCGGGCGCGCGCCACAGCCGCCGGTGCCGGGCACGGGTGGTAGGGGCGGCGGGGGTGGGGCGGGGTCAGGAGGCGACGCGGGCGTCGTGGGTTATCTGGACGTCGCCCGTGTCTCCGAAGGTCAGGCGGCAGGTGTCCGCGCGGTACGTGGCCACCGAGACGGCGGCCGTGCCCGCGGCGGTGAAGTAGCGGGTGGTGACGAGGAGCACCGGGGCGCCGGGCAGGCGGTCCAGTTCCTTGGCGTCGTCCGCGCGGGCCGAGCCGAGCTCGACCGAGCGGTCCTGCCCGTCGAGGGCGAGCCGCTGCAGCTCCCGCAGGACGGCGCGGGCGCGCGCGGGTCCCGCCGGGGCGTCGATGGCGGAGAGTCCGGGGACGGAGGCGGCCGGCACGTACAGCAGCTCGGCGGCCACGGGCTGGCCCTGCGTCACGCGGGTCCGGCGAACGGTGTGCACGGGCTGGTCGGCAGCGGTGCCGAGGAGCCCCCGGACGGCGGCCGCGGAGGGCACGGTCTCCGTGGCGTCCACGGGCTCCCAGCCATCGGCGCCCTCGCCGGGCCAGCCGTGCTGCGCGCTGCCGACGTCCACGCCCACCCGCGGCGGGGCCACGGTGGTGCCCACGCCGCGCCGGCGCTGCAGACGGCCCTCGAGCTCCAGCTGCTCCAGCGCCTGGCGCAGGGTCGCGCGGGCGACACCGAAGCGGGCGGCGAGCTCACGCTCGTTCGGCAGCACCTCGCCGACGGCGAAATCCTGGTCGAGCGCCTCGCTGAGGACGGTCTTGAGGTGCCAGTACTTCGGCTCCGGCACCGATTCGAGCTGCGTGGTCCCCACCCTGACTCCTCCTGCAATCGCCGCAATCGCCGTGTTCCAGCGGCAGTTCCGCGCCTTTGTTTATTAAAGGTTCCTGCACTATCCCTGGTGACGATAGGACTACGCACCCCCTTGGTCAAGACCAATGCTCATCCCTTTGCCGGGCAGATCGGGCATACGCATCAAGCCGTTCACGGGATGTTCGCGATCTCCCTGAAGGCTCCCCGAAGCGCCCCGAAGGCGTTCCGCAGGCTTCACATCCCGGGACTACCGGGCAGTAGCCAGAGCGACACGGCTACTGACACTCTGTCTCGCAAGACCCCCACCGCCGCCCAACCGACGAGGAGCAGCATGACCGCCACGGTCTCCTTCACGATCGATTCGCCGCTCGGCCCCCGCACCGCCACCGCCGCGTACGAGCGCAAGGGCGCGGGCGAACCGCTCCTCCTGCTGCACGGGATCGGCCACCACCTCCAGGCCTGGCACCCGGTGACCGACATCCTGGCCGCCGAGCACGACGTGATCGCCGTCGACCTGCCGGGCTTCGGCGTCTCGCAGCCACTGCCGCACGGGCTCCCGTACGGTCTCGGCACCGTCGCCCCGGCCCTCGGCGCGCTCTGCGCGGCGCTCGGCGTCGAGCGCCCGCACGTCGCGGGCAACTCCCTCGGCGGGCTGCTGGCGCTCGAGATGGGCCGGAGCAACCTCGTCCGCTCGGTCACCGCCCTCTCCCCCGCCGGGTTCTGGACCGAGGGCGAGCGCCGCTACGCCTTCACCGCCCTGCGCGCGATGCGCGCCGGGTCCCGGGCGCTGCCCCGCCCCGCCCTGGAACGGCTCTCGCGCAGCGCCGCCGGCCGGGTCGTCCTCACCGGCACCATCTACGCCCGCCCGGGCCGCCGTTCCGCCGAGGCCGTGGTCGCCGAAACGCTCGCCCTGCGCGACGCCACCGGCTTCGAGGAGACCCTCGCGGCGGGCGGCTCCGTACGGTTCACCGACGACGTGCCCGGGCTGCCGGTGACCATCGCCTGGGGCGTCCGCGACCGGCTCCTCCTGCCCCGCCAGGGCCTCCGGGCCAAGCACGTGATCCCCGGCGCCCGCCTGGTGCGGCTCCCCGGGTGCGGCCACGTACCGATGAACGACGACCCGGCGCTGGTCTCCCGCGTCATCCTGGACACGATCCGTCGGGGCAACCCTGCGGGTGCGGCCGCGCTCTGACGCCGCCTCACCACCCCCTACCCCCTCCACTCCGCGTCCGCCCCCGTCCACTCGCGTCCTCTCTCGTTCATCCGCGGTTCGCGTGGCCGACGCGGGCGGGCCGGTGTGCGGCGGCACACTGGTCCGGCCCGTCCCCGCCGGCCCCTGGAGACGCACCGATGCCCCCGATGCCGCACACCCGACGCTCCCTGCTCGGCGGTTCCCTCGCCGTTCCGGTGGGCCTCGCCCTGTCCGGTGCCTTCGCCGCGCCCGCGCTGGCCGCCCCCGGTCAAACGCCCGTCCCCGTCCCCGTCCCCGCCTTCACTCGCGCCGGCCGCCCCGGCGCACCCTGGGGCGTGCAGTCCGGCGAGATCACCGCCCACTCCGCCACCGTCTGGACCCGCTCCGACCGGCCCGCGCGAATGTACGTGGAGACCTCCCCGAGCGAGTCGTTCCGGTACGGCGTGCGCCACCACCGCGGCCCGCTGCTCGGTCCCGCCACCGATTTCACGGGCACCACCACGCTGCGCGAACTCCCGCCCGGCCGCCAGATCCACTACCGGGTGGTCCTGTGCGACCCCGACGACCCGCGCCGCACCGGCGAGCCGGTGTACGGCACCTTCCGCACCACCCCCGTCTCCCGCTCCCGCGACGTGCGCTTCCTGTGGTCCGGGGACCTGGCCGGCCAGGGCTGGGGCATCAACCCCGACCTCGGGGGCTACCGCGTCTTCGAGGAGATGCGGCTGCGCGACCCCGACTTCTTCCTCTTCAGCGGGGACACCATCTACGCCGACGGGCCGATCCAGGCCTCCGTGCCCCTGCGCGACGGCAGCACCTGGCACAACGTGACCACCGAGGAGAAGTCGAAGGTCGCCGAGACCCTCGCCGAGTTCCGCGGGAACTTCCGCTACAACCTGCTCGACCGTAATCTGCGCGGCTTCAACGCCCAGGTGCCCGTCCTCGCCCAGTGGGACGACCACGAGGTGCGCAACAACTGGTACCCGGGCCAGGTGATCGACGACCCCCGCTACACCGTGCGGGACGTGGACACGCTGGCCGCCCGGGCCCGTCAGGCCTTCGGCGAGTACTTCCCCGTCACCGACCTGCGCGGCGGCCGCACCGAGGGCCGGATGTACCGCGTGATGCGGTACGGGCCGCTGCTCGACGTGTTCGTGCTCGACATGCGCACCTACCGCGACGCAAACTCCCCCGGCCGCCAGACCGAGGACCCCATCGGCATCCTCGGGCCCGAGCAACTGGCCTGGATCAAGCGCGAGCTGTCCCGCTCCCGCGCCACCTGGAAGGTCATCGCCGCCGACATGCCGCTCGGCATCGTCGTCGCCGACGGGGCCACTGACTTCGAGGCCGTCGCCCAGGGTGACCCCGGCACCCCGCTGGGCCGCGAGCTCCAGATCGCCGAGCTGCTGCGCCACATCAAGCACCAGCGCATCACCGGCACCCTGTGGCTCACCGCCGACGTCCACTACACGGCCGCCAACCACTACGCGCCCGAGCGCGCCGCGTTCCGCGACTTCGCGCCCTTCTGGGAGTTCGTCTCGGGCCCCGTCGGCGCGGGCGGCTTCCCCGCCGGGAAGCTCGACGCCACCTTCGGCCCGGAGACCGCGTACGTCCAGTCCGCGCCGCTCGCCAACATGTCGCCGTCGGAGAACCCTCCGTATTACGGCGAGGTCGAGATCGACGGGAGCAGCGGAGAGCTCACCGTCCGGCTGCGGCGCCAGGGAGGCGGCGTACTCTTCACGCGCTCGCTCCAGCCGGGCCGCGTGGGCCAGTAGGAAAATCAGCCCGAAAGCAGGGTGAATCGGCCGGATGGACACTTAACCAGTCGGTCACAGACCGTTCGTGATCACGCAACACCCCTGGGTCACAGTGGTCTGCATGACTGACCGCCTGCATGCCTCCGCCCATCGTCCCCAGCGCTCCCAGCGCTCCCGCCAACCCCACAGCAGCCACCGTCACCACTGGCGCCGCGACGTCGTGGAACTGGCCGCCCTGTTCTGCGCCGTCGCGGTCGCCGACGGCATCGCCAATCTCGTCGTGCACGGTCCGAGCGGCCCGATCCTGCTGGTCGTCTCGGCCGTCGCGCTGCTCGTGACGGCGGCGTTCCACACCTGGTGGGCCCGCCGCCACAGCCATGCGCCGCCGCCGCTGAGCACAGCCCCCTCCGATACGGGCACGCCGTCGGCTACCGCCCCGGCCGAGTCCCCGTCGGCGACCGCGGCCACCAGCGCCCTGTGGCGGATGCGCACGACCGTGCGGGACGAGCCGGGCAGCCTCGCCGCGATCTGCACCGCCCTCGCCCGGAGCGGCGTGGACATCCTGACCCTCCAGACGCACCCGCTCCCCGAGGGCGGCACGGTGGACGAGTTCCTGCTGCGCGCCCCGCAGCAGCTGCCCTCCGCCGAGCTCACCCGGGCCATCGCCGGCGCCGGCGGGCACAGCACCTGGATCGAGCGCGCCGACGCCCACGACCTCGTCGACACCCCGACCCGTGTCCTCGGCCTCGCCACGCGCACCGCGCTCGACGCCGCCGAGCTCCCGCTCGCGCTGCGCCAGCTGCTCGGCCGCTGCACCATCCACTCGATCCCGGCGACCACCCTCTCCGGCCGCCCCAACTCCGGAGCGGACGCCCCCGTCGAGGGCGTCCTGGAAGCCACCGTCATGCGGCTGCGCGACCCTTCGGGCGGCGCGATCACCGTCGAGCGGCCCTACCTGCCCTTCACCCCGACCGAGTTCGCCCGCGCCCGCGCCCTCGTGGAGCTCGACGCCCGCCTCGGCCCCCGCGTACCGCGCAGCCAGGACGTGCTGACCCTGCCCGAGGGCAACGAGATCACCATCCGCCGGGCCGACGGATCCGACCAGGCGGCGGCGCGCGCGATGCACGACCGCTGCTCCGACCGCACGCTGTCGCTGCGCTACCACGGCCCGGTCCTCGACGCCGACCGCTACCTCGGCCACCTCCTGAGCCCCCGCTTCGGCCGCACGCTGGCGGCCACCACGGCCTCCGGCAAGCTCGTCGCCCTCGGCCACCTGCTGTGGGACGGGGACGAGACCGAGGTCGCGCTGCTGATCGAGGACGACTGGCAGCGCCGGGGCATCGGCACCGAGCTGCTCGGCCGCCTGCTCTCGATGGCCGTCGAGGCCGGGTGCGACAGTGTGTACGCCGTCACCCAGGCCTCGAACACCGGCATGGTCGCCGCCATGCGCGGCCTCGGCCTGCCCCTCGACTACCAGATCGAGGAGGGCACCCTGGTGATCACGGCCCGGCTGCACGCGACCCCGGTCAACTCCCGGCTGCCGTACGAGCTTCCTCGTGAGCTCCCTCGCGAGCAGCCCCGCAGCCACCAGCGCTGAGCGCCTGGTCCAAGTCGGCCCACAGGTCGTCCACGTCCTCCAGCCCGACCGACATCCGCAGCAGCCGGTCGCTCACGCCCGAGGCGTGGCGGTCGCCCTCGGCCACGATCCGGTGGCTGATGGAGGCGGGGTGCTGGATGAGGGTGTCCACGCTCCCCAGGCTGACCGCCGGGGTGATCAGCCTGACCGCGGCGATCACCTCGTGCGGATCGCCGGCGGTCTCGAAGGCGACCATGGCCCCGCCGATCCTCGGGTAGTGCACGCGCAGCACCCGCGGGTCGGCGGCGAGGCGCCCGGCCAGTTCGGCGGCGCTCGCGGAGGCCGCCCGTACCCGGACCGGGAGCGTCGAGAGGCCTCGTAGCAGCAGGTACGCGGCGAGCGGATGCAGCACGCCGCCGGTCGCGAAGCGGACCTGGCGCAGCTTGCGGGCGAAGTCCTCGTCGCAGGCCACGACCCCGCCGAGCACGTCGCCGTGGCCGCCCAGGTACTTGGTGGCGCTGTGCAGCACCAGCCGGGCACCGCTCTCCACGGGCCGCTGCAGGACCGGCGTCGCGAAGGTGTTGTCGACCAGCAGCGGCACCTCCCCGCAGGCGTACGCGGCGGCCCGCAGGTCGATCTCGGCGAGGGTCGGGTTGGCGGGCGACTCGATCATGACCAGCCCGGTGTCCGGCCGGATGGCGTCCGCGATGCCCGCGGGATCCACCCAGGTCACCTCCGTGCCCAGCAGCCCGCTGCCGAGGAGGTGGTCGCTGCACCCGTACAGGGGCCGTACGGCGACCACGTGCCGCAGGCCCATGGCGCCGCGGACCAGCAGGGTGGCGGTCAGCGCGGCCATCCCGCTCGCGAAGGCGACGGCGCTCTCGGTGCCTTCGAGCCGGGCCAGAGCGGTCTCGAACCGGGCAGTGGTGGGATTGTCCAGCCGGGAGTAGACCGGCGGCCCCTCCGGGCGGGCTCCGGTGGTGGCGAACTCGTCGATACGAGCGGCCTCCGCCCGGCTGTCGTACGACGGGTAGGTCGTCGACAGGTCGAGCGGAGGCGCGTGCAGTCCGAGCCGCGCGAGATCCTCGCGTCCGGCGTGCACTGCTTCGGTGGCCAGCGACCGTCGTGCGGTCTGGGCGTTCGTCTCCATGGCCGGTACTTTGCGGGCCGGTCCGGTTGTGGGGGGAAAATGCCGTGCTACGTTCGGCCAATGTCCGAATCCGTCCATCTGGATCCGGCCGATCTGCAGATTCTGCGCCTTCTGCAGAACGACGCCCGGACCACGTACCGCGATCTGGCCGCCGAGGTCGGGATCGCCGCGTCCACCTGCCTGGACCGGGTCGCGCGCATGCGCCGATCCGGGATCATCCTGGGCAACCGGCTCCAGCTGGATCCGGCCAAGCTCGGCCGCGGGCTGGAGGCGCTGCTCCTCGTACAGGTGCGCCCGCACCGCCGCGAGCTGATCGGCCCGTTCGTCGACCGGGTCCGCTCGCTGCCCGCTTCCCGGGCGGTCTTCCACCTCACCGGGCCGGACGACTACCTCGTGCACGTCGCCGTCTCCGATCCCGCCGAGCTCCAGCGGCTGGTCCTCGACGAGTTCACCTCGCGGCGCGAAGTCGCCCGTGTCGAAACAAGATTGATCTTCCAGGAGTGGGACTGCGGGCCCCTGCTCCCGCCCACGTCAGCGGGTTGACGCCAAACGCTGATGACGCGGACCCGTCCCCCGTACGAAGATGACCGCATGTCACAGACCCACCTCAGCGACAGCACCGACGCCACGCGCCTGCCCCGCCAGGTCGCGGACGCCTACGTCGACGACCTCATCGCCCTCGACCCGATCACTGGCACCTATCTCGGTGTCGCGGCGAGCTCGGGCAGGCTCCCGGACTACTCCCCGGCCGGCCGCTCAGCGATCGCCGAGCTGAACCGCACCACCCTCGCCCGCCTCGACGCCGCCGAGCGGCTGCCGGGCGCGGACAGCGACGTCGAGCGCCGCTGCGGCCGCCTGCTGCGCGAGCGCCTCAACGCGGAACTCGCCGTCATCGAGGCCGACGAGGACCTGCGCGCGGTCAGCAACATCCACTCCCCCGTGCACTCGGTCCGCGAGGTCTTCACCCTGACCCCGGCCGACACGGACGAGGAGTGGGCCGCCATCGCCGAGCGGCTGCGCGCCGTACCGGCCGCCCTCGCCGGATACCGCGAGAGCCTGCGTCTGGGCCTGGACCGCGGCCTGTACGGCGGCCCGCGCCCCACCGCCACCATGATCGAACAGCTCACCGCGTGGACCGGCCGGAACGCCGACGGAAGCGACGGAAGCGACGGAAGCGACGGAAGCGCCTTCTTCGAGGACTTCGCCTCCCGCGGCCCCGACTCCCTGCGCGCGGAGCTGGACGCCGCCGCCGCCGGCGCCACCGCCGCCGTGGCCGAGCTGCGCGACTGGATGACCGAGGTCTACGCCCCGGCCGTCCAGGGACAGCCCGACCCGGTGGGCCGCGAGCGCTACGCCCGCTGGTCGCGCTACTTCAACGGCACGGACCTGGACCTGGACGAGGCGTACGCCTACGGCTGGGCGGAGTACCACCGCCTGCTCCACGAGATGAAGACCGAGGCGGCCAAGATCCTGCCGGGCGCCGGCCCCTGGGAGGCGCTGGGGCACCTGGACGAGCACGGCACCCACATCGAGGGCGTCGACGAGGTCCAGGCCTGGCTGCAGGGCATCATGGACGAGGCCATCGAGAACCTCGACGGCACGCACTTCGAACTCGCCGAGCGGGTGAAGCGGGTGGAGTCCCGGATCGCCCCTCCGGGCGGCGCCGCGGCCCCGTACTACACCAACCCCTCCGAGGACTTCTCCCGTCCGGGGCGCACCTGGCTGCCGACCATGGGCCAGACCCGCTTCCCGGTCTACGACCTGGTCTCCACCTGGTACCACGAGGGCGTTCCGGGCCACCACCTCCAGCTCGCGCAGTGGACGCACGTCGCGGACCAGCTCTCCCGCTACCAGGCGAGCGTGGGCCTAGTCAGCGCCAACGTCGAGGGCTGGGCGCTGTACGCCGAGCGGCTGATGGACGAACTGGGCTACCTCAAGGACGCCGAGCAGCGGCTGGGCTACCTGGACTGCCAGATGATGCGGGCCACGCGGGTCATCGTGGACATCGGCATGCACCTGGGTCTTCGGATCCCGGCGGACTCGCCCTTCCACCCGGGCGAGAAGTGGACGGTGGACCTGGCGCAGGAGTTCTTCGGCCTGCACAGCGGCCGCCCCGCGGACTTCATCGAGAGCGAGCTGACCCGCTACCTGTCGATGCCGGGCCAGGCGATCGGCTACAAGCTCGGCGAGCGCGCCTGGCTGCTGGGCCGGGACAACGCGCGCGCGGCGCACGGCGAGTCCTTCGACCTGAAGGCGTGGCACATGGCGGCGCTGTCGCAGGGTTCGCTGGGGCTGGACGACCTGGTGGACGAGCTGTCGAAGCTCTGATTCCGGTCCGGGCTCCGAGCCCGGGTGCACATCACGACGGGCCGCCCGTTCCCCGGGGGGAGCGGGCGGCCCGTTCGGGTGGGCGGCCCGTGCGGGTGGGCTGCGTTCAGCAGCCGCAGTCGTCGGAGTCGGTGGGCGCGGTCAGCGGGTCGGCCTCGGCGCGCTGCCGGCTGCCCTCCCAGGTCTCGACCTCGAAGCCCTCGCGGATCCAGTACTCGATGCCGCCGAGCATCTCCTTGACCTGGAAGCCGAGCCGGGCCAGGGCGAGGGCGGACCGAGTGCCTCCGTTGCAGCCCGGCCCCCAGCAGTACGTCACCACGGGGACGTCCTTGTCGAGGATCCGCTCGGCCTGCTCGGGGACGAGCGCGGTGGGCAGGTGGATCGCGCCGGGCACGTGCGCCTGGTCCCAGGACGGGGTGGAGCGGGAGTCGACCAGCTGGAAGCCGAGCGGGGCGCCCTGCTCACGGTGGGCCGTGAAGGCGGCGGCGACGTCCGAGACATCCGCGTGGAAGGCGAGGCTGGCCGCGAAGTAGGCGGCTGCCTCGGCCGGCGCGGCCGGGGGGACCCGGAGCACGGGGTTGGCGGAGAGGCCGGGGGCGGAGCCCGCTTCGGTGGTCTGCGGGTGTGTCGTCGTCATGGCTGAAAATTTACAAAGCGTCGATCATCCCGGGAAGTGGATTTCCCCGGCCTTTCCCTTGTTCCTCCGGGGAATACCCTGCTAGACCTGCGTCATGACCGGTTATTCCCCTGACGCCACCGACTGGCGCATCCTGGCGGCCCTCCAGCAGGACGGCCGCGCCAGTTTCACCGAGCTCGCGCGCGCCGTGTCCATGTCCGCGAGCGCCGTCACCGAGCGGGTGCGCCGTCTGGAGGAGGTCGGCATCATCACCGGCTACACGGCCGTGGTCGACCACGAGAAGCTGGGCAAGGCCATCCTCGCGCTGGTGCGGCTGCGCTATCCGCACGGCAACTACAAGCCGTTCCACGATTTCCTGGAGGCCACCTCCGAGATCCTGGAGGCCCATCACGTCACGGGCGACGACTGCTTCGTGCTCAAGGTCGCCGCCCGCTCGATGGCGCACCTGGAAGAGGTCACCGGCCGGATCTCCGGCCTCGGCCCGGTGACCACCAGCATCGTGTACTCGTCCCCGCTGTCCCGGCGACCGCTCAGTCCGTGACCCCCGCGGCGCGGTGGCGCACCACCGAGCCGCCGCGCTGCTTGACGATCTCCAACTGGGCCTGGACCCGGGTGCGCAGGTCGGCGACATGGCTCACGATGCCGACGCTGCGGTCCCGTTCGCGCAGCGAGTCCAGTACGTCGAGCACCTCGTCGAGCACCTGGTCGTCGAGGCTGCCGAAGCCCTCGTCGATGAAGAGGGTGTCCAGCCGCATGCCGCCCGCCTCATCGGTGACGACGTCGGCCAGTCCCAGCGCGAGCGCGAGGGAAGCGAAGAAGGTCTCGCCGCCCGAGAGGGTGGCGGTGTCCCGCTCACTGCCGGTCCAGGCGTCCACCACGTGCAGTCCCAGCCCGGAGCGACCGCGTCCGCTCGCCTTGGCGTCGGAGTGGACCAGGGTGTAGCGGCCCCCGGACATGCGCAGCAGCCGCACCGTCGCCGCGGCCGCGACCTGCTCCAGGCGGGCCGCCAGGACGTACGCCTCCAGCCGCATCTTGCGTTCGTTGTCGGCGGAGGTGCCCGCGGTGAGTCCGGCCAGCCGGGCCACCCGCTCGTACGCCTCGCGCAGCGGGCCCAGGGCGCGCAGCTCCTGCTCGGCCTGGCGGGAGAGCCGGTCGAGTTCGGCGCAGCGGACCCGGGCGGCGTCCACTGCGGAGCCGGCGGTACGCAGCTTCGCCGCGGCCTGCTGCGCGTACGCCTCGGCGGCGTCCGGCTCGGCCGGCGGCAGGGCCGCGGCGGCGGCCGTGTCGCTCTCGCCGAGCCGGTCGGCCAGCATGGCCTCCTCGGCCTGCCAGGCGTCCAGCCGGTGCTGGAGCGCGGTGCGTTCGTACTCCGGGAGCACCGCGTCGGCCGCGGCGTCCGTGGTGTCGAAGCCGGCACGGAAGGCGGCGTCGGCCAACTGGTCGTCGGCCTCCTTGAGCCGGGCGGCGGTGGTCTCGGCGCGGCGCAGCGCGGTGGCGGCCGAGGTGACCATCCGGACCCGCTCCTCCAGGGTCCGGGCGCGGGCGGCGACGCTGGGCTCGTCCCCGCGCACCAGGGCCAGCTCCGCCTCCAGCGAGGCCTGTTCGCGGTCCAGGGCCTCGCGCTGGGAAGCCCGGGCGGCGGCCCGGCGCTCGGCGCCCTGCCAGTCGGAGCTGCGGGCGGCGTGCTCCCGCTCGGCGCGGGCGAGCTGCTCGCGGGCGGCGTGCAGTCCGGCGGCCGCGGCGTGGGCGGCGGCGTGCCGGGAGCTCAGCTCCGAGGTCAGGGCGAGGAGTTCGGCGGTGGTGGCGTCCCCGGCGGCGGCCGCGGCCTCGGCACGGGCCTGGCGCACGGCGGCCAGCTCGCGCTCGACGGTGGCCCGGCGCTCCTCGGCCTGCTCGTAGCGGGCGTGCGCCGCGTCCTCGGCGGCCCGGTCCACGTGTCCGGGGGCCGGCCGGGCCGGAGCGGGGTGCTGCGCGGACCCGCAGACCGTGCACGGTTCCCCCGCCACCAGCGCTTCGGCGAGTTCGGCGGCGATCCCGCGCAGCCGGGCCTCCTTCAGCTCCAGCCAGCTCTCCCGAGCGGCGGTCGACTCCTCGCGTACGGAGAGCAGTTCGCCCGAGGTGCGCTCCGCGGCGGCGTCCAGCTCGTCGCGCCGCCGGGCGGCGGTCAGGTGCAGCCGGGCGGGCTCCAGCTTGCCGGCGAGCTGCTCGGCCAGCGTGGCGGCCTGCTGGGCGGCGTCCACCCGCTCCGCGAGCGCGGCGCGGGTGGCCTCCCAGCGGCCGAGCCACTCGGCGGACTCCTGGTGCTGCTCCTCGGCGGCGCGGACCTCCCGTTCCAGGGTGGCCCGCTCGCGGCCGATCTCGGCGCTGCGCTGTTCGGCCCGGTGGGCGGCGCCCAGGGCTCCGAGGTCCTCGCGCAGCCGCTGCTCCACGGCGGCCAGGTGCTCGGTACCCGCCTCGGCGAGCGCGGGCGGGAGCTGCGCCCGGGCGAGCGACTCCGCGTGCGCGGCGGCCATGTGCCCGGCGGCGGCGGCTCCGCGCAGCTCCAGGGCGGGGGCCACCAGGGCGCCGCGCCGGGCCCGGTCGAGCAGGCCGCGCACCCGTTCCCGCTCGGGGCCCGCCTCGGCGAGCAGGGCGGAGCGGCGGGCCGTCTCCGCGTGGCGGCGCTGCAAGCGGTCCAACTCCCGCGCCTCCTCGGCGGCGCGCCGGGCGGCGGCGTAGCGTCCCTCGACGGCGGCCAGCGCGTACTCCGCGACGGCCAGCCGCTCCCGGGCGGCGCAGCGGGCGACGGCCGCCCAGGCGCGGACCGCGTCGGCCAGCCCGGGGTCGCCCGGCTGGTGGCCGGGCAGCGGCCAGGACCGCAGATCGGCGCTGTCCCCGGCGGCCTGGGCGAGCCGCTGGGCGGTGGAGAGCACCTTCTCGTCGCCGGCGCGGACCTTGGCTTCGGCGGCGCGGCGGCGCTCGCCGAGCAGGGTCTCGACGGCGGCGAAGCGCCGGGTGTCGAACAGCCGGCCCAGCAGTCGGCCGCGCGCCACCTCGTCGGCCCGCAGGAAGCGCGCGAACTCCCCCTGGGGCAGGAGCACGACCTGGCAGAACTGCTCGCGGCTCATGCCGAGCAGCTGCTCGATCTCCTCACCGATCTCCTGGTGGGAACGGCTGAGCGCGAGCCAGCGTTCCCCGTCGTACTCGCGCAGCCAGCTCTGCGCCTTGTCCTTCGTCGTCCCGGTGCCGCGCTTCTTGGGCCGGTCCTGCTCGGGCCGCCGGGTGATCTCCAGGCGCCGCCCGCCCGCGGTGAGTTCGAGGGTGACCTCCGTCGGGGTGCCGTCGGCGGCGTGGTCGCTGCGCAGGCTGGTGCCGGGGGCCTGACGGGACCCGGGCACCGATCCGTACAGGGCGTAGCAGACGGCGTCGAGGACGGAGGTCTTGCCGGCTCCGGTGGGCCCGTGCAGCAGGAAGATCCCGGCGCCGGACAGCGCGTCGAAGTCGACCTCCTGGGGCTCGGCGAAGGGACCGAAGGCGGTGACGGCCAGCCGGTGCAGCCTCATCGGTGGGTCTCCTGCCGGCTGTCGTCGGCCCGCACCTCGTCGAAGGCGCCCTGCAGCACGGCCCGTTCGGCCTCGTCGGCGAAGCCGCCGCCGCGCACGTGGCTGACGAAGTCCTCGGCGATCTCCTGGTCGCTGCGGCCCTTGAGGCGCTGGGCGTAGCTGGTCCCGCCGTCCTCCTCGCGGCCCTCGGGGTCGAAGCCGAGCGCCAGGGTGTGCGGGAAGCGGACGGCGAGCTTCGCCATGGGGTCCTCGGGCCGGACGGGGTCGGTGAGGGTGACCTCGACCCAGCAGTCCTCGTACGGGGTGTGCGCCGGGTCCTCCAGCAGTGCGTCGAGCCGCCCCCGCAGCCGGGCGAGCCGGCGGGGCACGGGGGTGTCGAGGCGCTCGGCGCGCACGATCTCGCCGACGGCGCCGAGCTCGATCAGCCACATGCTCTTGCGGTGGTCGGCCTCGGAGAAGGAGTAGGCGAGCGGGGAACCGGAGTAGCGCACCCGTTCGTTGATCGTCTGGCAGCCGTGGAGGTGGCCGAGGGCCGCGTAGTCCACCCCGTCGAAGACGGCCGCGGGCACGGCCTCGACCCCGCCCACGGTGATGTCGCGCTCGCTGTCACTGGCCTGCCCCCCGGTGACGAAGGCGTGGGCGAGGACGACGGAGCGCGTGCCGGGCGCGCGGCCGTCCAGGTCGGCCCGGATCCGGTCCATGGCCGCGCCCAGGACCGCCTCGTGGCTGACCTTGCCCGCGCCGAACTCGTCCTTGACCAGGGCCGGTTCCAGGTACGGCAGCCCGTACAGCGCCACCTCGCCGTGTACGTCGGCCAGCACGACCGGGTCGGCGCAGCCGGCCGGGTCGGTCCGGAGGTGGATCCCGGCCCGCCCGATCAGCCCGGCCCCGACGCCGAGGCGGCGGGCGGAGTCGTGGTTCCCGGAGATCATCACGGTGGGCACGCCGAGGTCGGCGAGGCGGTGCAGGGCCTGGTCGTAGAGCTCGACGGCGGGCAGCGGGGGCACGGCACGGTCGTAGACGTCACCGGCGACCAGGACGGCGTCGACCTCGTGTTCCCGGGCCGCCCCGACGAGGTGATCGATGAAGGCGGCCTGGGCGGCGAGCAGGTTCACGCGGTGGAAGGAGCGGCCCAGGTGCCAGTCGGAGGTGTGCAGGAACTTCACTCGCCGGCCCCGCCGCGCATACCGTCTCCCCCTGCTGAACAACCGTGCTGGACAACCCTGCCGAACCGGCCCTGCCGCGCCCTGAACCCCTCTACGCTAACGCGTCCCCGGAGCCCCTCGGGCCGCTCCGCAAACTCAGGGCGCGTAGGTCTCCCCGCCGAGGGTGAGGGTGGCGCTGCCGGCCGTACTGTCGGCGAGCCAGGCCTCGAAGGCGGGCAGATCGGCCTCCGGGAGGGCGACCTCGATCTCCACGGCGGCCCCGTAGCGCAGGTCCACCACGGTGCGGCCCGTCGAGCGCAGGTCGTTCTGGGTCTTGCCGGCCCGCTGGTGGTCGACGGTGACGGTGGCCAGCCGGTAACGGTGGCGGGTGACGGTGCCGAGCGCGTCGAGGGCCTCGCCGACGACGCCCCCGTAGGCCCGGATCAGCCCGCCGGCGCCGAGCTTCACGCCCCCGTAGTAGCGGGTGACGACGGCGACCGCGTACCGGATGTCGCGGCGCATCAGCATCTGGAGCATCGGGACCCCGGCGGTGCCGCCGGGCTCGCCGTCGTCACTGGCCTTCTGGACGGAGGCGTCGGCGCCGATGACGTAGGCGAAGCAGTTGTGCGTGGCGGTGGGGTGCTCCTTGCGGATGCGCGCGACGAACTCCTGCGCCTCCTGCTCGGTCGCGGCGGGCGCGAGCGCGCAGAGGAACCGCGAGCGGTTGATCTCGGACTCGTGCACACCCTCGCGGGTCACCGTCACGTACTGGTCTGCCTTCACCGCTCCACCCTACGGGGAATCGGACAGGTGTCCTTTCGGTTGTTCGGGCTGCAACGCAGACCAGAGCAGCAGGAGGCGGCACCGTGTACGGCGATCCGGCAACCATCCGCAAGATCCTCACCGAGCTCGGCGACACCTGGGCCGTGGTGGGCTTGTCCGACAACCGGGACCGGGCGGCGTACGGCGTGGCCCGGGTGCTCCAGCGGTACGGCAAGCGCGTGGTTCCCGTGCACCCGAAGGCCGAGACGGTCCACGGCGAGCAGGGGTACCCGTCGCTGGCGGCGATCCCCTTCAAGGTGGACGTGGTGGACGTCTTCGTGAACAGCGCCCTGGCCGGGACGGTCGCGGACGAGGCGGTGGCCGCGGGGGCGCAGGCCGTCTGGTTCCAGCTCAACGTGGTCGACGAGGCCGCCTTCGAGCGCACCCGCGCGGCCGGTCTGGACATGGTCATGGACCGCTGCCCGGCGATCGAGATCCCGGCGCTCGGCCAAGGGGGCCGGGGAGCGTCGTCAAAGTAGCGTCCCCCGCCAGCCAGACGGGACTTTGACGACACGACCTAGGAGGCGCCGCCGCGCTGCTCCGCCTCCGCCAGCTGGGCCAGCGCACGCAGCTGGTCCGGTGTGACCCCGTCGGGAATCGGCACGGGGGCCGGGGAGCGCAGCGGCGGCTGCCAGCCCGTCTCGGGCTCCCAGCGGCGTACGATCCGGGCCGGCGCCCCCGCCACCACGGCGTGGTCGGGCACCTCGCCCCGTACGACGGCCCCTGCGGCCACCACGACGTTGCGGCCGAGCCGCGCCCCGGGCAGGATCACGGCGCCCGTGCCGAGCCAGCAGCCCGGCCCGATCTCCACCGGGGCGCTGCGGGGCCACTGCTTGCCGACGGGCTCGTGCGGGTCGTCGTAGCTGTGGTTGGTGGAGGTGATGTACACCCCGGGGCCGCAGAAGGTGTCGTTGCCGATGGTGATCCGGGTGTCCGCGACCACATGGCTGTCGCGGCCGATCACCACGCCGTTGCCGAGGACCAGGACGGGTTCGGTGCCGAGGTCGAGGTCCGGCATCATCCCGGCGGTGAGCGTGACCTGCTCGCCGATGATGCAGTGGTCGCCCAGCCTGATCCACGGTTCGCCGAAGACCGTCCCCTGCGGGAAGGCGAGCCGGGTCCCGTGCCCGATCGCGCCGAACCGCAGCCGTCCGGGGGTCTGCGCGGTCACGGCGCCGGCCCGCTGCATCCACTGCCAGCCCGCGTGCACGGCGCGGTTGGCGAGCCGACGGCGCAGGGCGGTCAGGGATGAGAACGTGTTCTGGTTCTTCGGCACCCGGCCACGGTAGTGCGCGGCGCGGCGGCGGTCCGGATCGCCCTCCTGTGATCTTCACCCCATCGCCGGGCCGGGCGGCCGCGTGCCCTACCGTGCGTGGGGGCGCGACAACCGCAGGACGCACGACGCAAGAGCAGAGGAAGAGAAACATGACGCAGCACGCGGCGCAGGCACTCGTGGCGGGTGTGGGCGGGAAGAGCCCGTCCATCGACCCCGAGGCGTTCACGGCGCCCACCTCCGTGGTGATCGGCGACGTCACCCTGGCCGCGGGCGCGAGCGTATGGTACTCGGCCGTGCTGCGCGCCGACTGCGGACCGATCGTGCTCGGCGCCGACAGCAATGTGCAGGACAACTGCACGATCCACGTCGACCCCGGCTTCCCGGTCTCCATCGGCGAGCGCGTCTCCATCGGCCACAACGCGGTCGTGCACGGCTGCACGGTCGAGGACGACTGCCTGATCGGCATGGGCGCGACCGTCCTGAACGGGGCGGTGATCGGCGCCGGCTCCCTGGTGGCGGCCCAGGCGCTGGTCCCGCAGGGCATGGTCGTCCCGCCGGGCTCGCTCGTCGCGGGCGTCCCGGCCAAGGTGCGGCGCGAGCTGTCCGCGGAGGAGCGCGAGGGCCTCAAGCTCAATGCCGCCATGTACCTCGAGCTGGCCGAGCAGCACCGCGCGGCGTTCGCCCCGGCCGAATAGACCGCGGCGCGGGGTCGGGGCGGGGGGAGACCCCCGCCCCGGTCGGCGACCCGGCAGGGCGACCCCGCAGGCGATCAGTCGACCAGAACCGCCGGTGCGGCCGTCTTGGCCGCCTTCTTCATGCGGCTGCGGACCATCGCGGTCACCGCCAGGCCGAACAGCAGGGCCACGGCCAGCGCCACCCAGGAGAAGCCCTTCAGCCACGGCTCCGCGACGATCCCGATCGTGTAGATGACGGCCGTCGTACCGCCGGCCCACAGGATGCCGCCGAGGATGTTCGCGATCAGGAAGCGCCAGTACGGCATGTGCAGCACCCCCGCCAGCGGCCCGGCGAAGATCCGCAGCAGGGCCACGAACCGTCCGAAGAAGACGGCCCACATGCCCCACTTGTCGAAGGAGCGTTCCGCCACCGCCACCTGGTCCGGCCCGAAGTGCTTGGGGAACCGCCGGCCCAGCCGGTCCAGCAGCGGCTGCCCGCCCTTGCGCCCGATCGCATAGCCGATCGAGTCGCCGACGATGGCCCCGGCGGTCGCACAGATCCCCAGGACCACCGGGTCGACCTCCCCGTTCTGGGAGGCCAGCAGCGCGGCGCTCACCAGGATGATCTCGCCCGGCAGCGGAATGCCGAGGCTCTCCAGCCCGATGACCAGCCCCACCAGGAGATAGATGCTGACCGCCGGAATCGTCTCCAGCCATTCCTGGATGTGCACCGGTACGTCCTCCCGAGTCGTCGCCTGCGGAACGGGCAGCTTATCGGCTCGCCACCACAGCCTTTGCCCTCAGCGGGAGTTCGCGGGAGGAACGGCCCGCGAACACCTCGCGACGGCCTGAACCCAGCACCCACGCGTGCTGCTCCGGATCCCAGGAGGACAGCGTCCGGGGTGGGATGTCGAGGGTGACCCGCTGCGCCTGGCCCGGCCCCAGCGTGAGCCGCCGGTAGCCGGCCAGCGCCCGCACCGGCTGGTCGAGCGTCAGCTCCGGGGACGGGCCGACGTACACCTGGGCCACCTCGGTGCCCTTGCGCCGCCCGGTGTTGCGGACGGTGAACTCCACGCGCAGCCCGCCGTGCTCGGGCCGGACCGTCAGCTTCTCGTACTCCCACGTCGTGTACGAGAGCCCGTGCCCGAAGGGGAACAGCGGCGCCACGTGCTGCGCGTCGTACCAGCGGTGGCCGACGTGGACGCCCTCGCCGTACTCCTGCCGGCCGCCCACCCCCGGATAGCGCAGCGGGTCCCCGCCGACCGGGGTGGCGTGGTCGTCGGCCGGGAAGGTCTGGGTCAGCCGGCCACCCGGGTCCACGTCGCCGAAGAGGATGTCGGCGGTGGCTCCCGCGCCCTCCTGGCCGGGGTAGTACATCTGGAGGACCGCTCCGGTACGGGAGAGCCAGGGCATCGTCGTACTGGAGGAGGTGTTGAGCACGACGGTGGTGCGCGGGTTGGCGGCGGCGACGGCCTCGATCAGCGCGGCCTGCCCGCCCGGCAGCCCGAGCGAGTCGCGGTCGCTGCCCTCGGTGGCGTCCTCGTACGCGAACAGCACCACGCTCCGGGCCGACGTGGCGGTGCGCACGGCCTCGGCCAGATCCGTGGCCCGGCCGGCCTTCGTGGTGTGCCGGAGCCGGAACCGCTGCCCCCGCGCCCCGCCCTCGGCTGTGACGGCGAGCCGGTGGACCCCCGCCTTGAGCGCGAGGGTGCGGCGGCGCACGCTCAGCCCGTCGGGCGCGGAACCGAGCAGTCCGCCGGCGAAGTACTCGGCCGCGCCCTGCCGGACGGGAAACAGCTCGGCCCCGTCCAGCCGCACGCTCGGCCGCTGCCCCGTGTAGTGCACGAGCAAGGTCCACTCGTCGTCGGCCGGGAGGGTGAACCGCGCCTCGTGGCTCCACGTGCGCCCGGCGTCCACGCCCCGGTCGTCCAGGTCCGCGGCCGGCGTCAGCAGCTTCGCCGGCAGGGGCCGCCCGTACAGGTCCTCGCCGACGGCGTAGTGCACGGTCGAGCCGTTGCCGGCGCGGGCCCGGATGGCGGCGAGCGGGGCGGCCGCGGCGTCCGGGACCACGTGCGCGCTGCCGCCGCCGCTGACGAAGGGGGTCTGCCCGGTGGGCCCGATCACGGCGATCGAGCGGGCCGCCGCGCCGGTGAGCGGCAGGGTGGCGTGCTCGTTGCGCAGCAGTACCGCGCCCGCGGTGGCGACCCGCCGGGCGACCCGGGCCCCCGCCGCGGGCTCCCGCGCCGGCCGGGCGGCGGGCCGGGCCGCCAGCAGCCCGAAGCGGTCCATGGTCGCCAGGATCCGGCGTACCGCGAGATCGACCGAGGCCTGCGGCACGGTGCCGCCGCGCACCGCGTCGCGCAGCGGGCCGCCGAAGTGGGTGCCGCCGGGCATCTCCATGTCGAGGCCCGCGCCGATGGCGGCGACGGTGCTGTGGGTGGCGTCCCGGCCGGACATCACCCAGCCGTCGAACCCCCAGCGGCCTCGCAGCAGTTCGTCGAGCAGCGGCTTGCTCTCGCAGGCGTAGACGCCGTTGACCTTGTTGTACGCGGCCATCACCGCGCCGGTTCCGGCGGCCACGGCGGCCTCGAAGCCGCGCAGTTCGGTCTCGTGCAGGGTCTGCTCGGCGGCGACGACGTCGACGGTGTCGCGGCCCTGCTCCTGGTTGTTGAGGGCGAAGTGCTTGACCGTGGCGATGAGCCCCTCGTCCTGGATCCCGCGGACCACCTCGGCCACCAGGTCCGCGGTGAGTTTGGGGTCCTCGGCGAAGGTCTCGAAGTTCCGGCCGGCGTACGGGGTGCGGATGAGGTTGACCATGGGCGAGAGCAGTACGTCCTGGCCGAGCGCGCGGCCCTCGCGGCCGAGGACGCGGCCGTACTCGCGGGCCAGTGCCGGGTCGAAGGCGCAGGCCAGCATCACGGGCGCGGGCAGGGCGGTCGCCCGCTCGGCGACCCTGACCCCCGCGGCGCCGTCGGCGAGCCGCAGCGGCGGGATGCCGAGGCGCGGCACGCCGGACACGTAGCCGGCCTGGCCGAGCGGGGCCGGGTCCGGCGCCCCGTGCAGCAGGGAGGTCTTCTCTTCGAGGGTGAGGCGCGCCAGCAGGGCGTCGAGGCGGGCGCTGCTGCCGGGCCCCGGCGCGGCGGCCGCCGCGGCTGCGCGTACTCCCGCGCCGTGCGGAACCTCGGCCACGCACCCCGCGGTCCCGAGGGCGGCGCCGACCGCCCCGAGCAGCCGCAGCGCGCAGCGTCTGGACACGGCCTCGCTCATGGGGGCTCCCTGCGGCGTCGGCATCGGCGTCAGTCGGCGGGAGCGGCCCGCGCCGGACCGCTCCCCCGCACACTGTGCGCCGCCCTCCCGGGGGCTCCGCTCTGACGCGCCACCGCACCGAGCAGGTTCAGCCCTGCGGCGGCTGCGGCACTCCGTCGCGGCTCTGCCGCGGCTCGTCCCGGAGCTGGACCCGCGCCTCGGTGCGGTGGCCGCGCGCGACGTAGTCGCGTACGACGGCCTCCACCGCGTCCTGGGGCGAGCCGATCCCCGCGAGGACCATCACCTCCACCACGAGCTCGGCATCGAGGCTGACGGCGACCTTCGCACCCTGGGCCACGGCTGCCCCCTCCATCGTCGTCGGAGTCTTCGGAGTCTTCGGAGTCGTCGAAGCCGTCGGCCGTCGGACTCTCGGAGGGGGGACTCTATCGCCGCGGCCCTGGTCTGCCTACGCGTTCGGGCGCAGGGTCCAGATGACGGTCATCTCGCCCGTCACGGCCTCGTCCTCGCGCTGGATGGCGATGGTGACGGGGAACTCGGGGCGGCCGCCCGCGTCGAGTTCGGCGACGACCTCGGCGGCCGGGCGGCCGAGGGTGGCCGTGGCCGTGACGACGCCCTTGGCGAGCTTCTTGTAGCCGATCTCCGCCCGCACGGCCAGCGGCACGGCGCGCGAGAGCTGGTCGCCGAAGGCGGCCAGGACGATGGCGCCGCTCGCGGACTCGGCGAGGGTGAACATGGCTCCGGCGTGCGGGCCGCCGACGTGGTTGTGGTAGTCGGGCTGGTCCGGAAGCCGGACGACCGCGCGCTCGGGGGTGGTCTCCAGGAACTGGAGGTTCAGGGTCCGGGCCATCGGCACGGTTGCGGCGAGCAGTTCGCCCACGTTCATCTGGTCTGCACTCATGGACGCGATGTTACCCGCCAGTAAATATCCTTGGCCAGACCTGCCGCCGGAACTGCCGCCGGACCTGCCGCCAGACCGTCAACCCGACCTGGAGGGGGCGGCCGTGGATACCCGCGTCGGCTCCCACTATCGTTACCGGCCATGTGGCCAGGACAGCAGCAGCCGCCCGGGGGCGAGCAGAACCCCCAGGACGCGCACCAGAATCCGTACCAGCAGCAGCCGGGACAGCCGAACCCGTACCAGCAGCAGCCGGGGTACGGCGAGCAGCAGCCCGGCTACGGGTACCCCCAGCAGCCGGGTTACCAGCAGCCCCCGACCGTTCCCGTCCAGCAGTGGGGCCCGGCGCAGCCGGCCGCCCCGAAGCCGGCCGGCGGCGGCAGCCCCTTCTCGACCAGGACCGTGGCCATCGTCGCGGCCGCGGCGGTCGTCGTGGCGGCCGCCGCCACCGGGACCTTCGTACTGACCCGGGACGACAAGTCGACCGACGAGGCCGACAACAAGCCCAGCACCTCCCCCTCGGCGCCCGCCTCCTCCGGCTCCGCGGCGCCGGCCGCCCCGAGCTCCAACCCGCGTGCCGGCGGTGACGTCAAGCCGGTCATCGCGGGCTGGAAGGTGGTCGTCAACCCGAAGTACGGCACCGCCTTCGACGTCCCGCCCGAGTGGAACGTCCTGACCTCCGGGATGTCCATCGGCTTCGAGGACGAGAACAAGAGCGACGGCTCGGCGGTCGTCATGATGTCCGCCCCCGCCCGCCTCAAGGACGACTGGTGCAAGGTCGACTCCGACATGAACGGCAGCGAGGAGAAGACCGCACTGGCCGGCACCGGGACCAAGGGCGGCCAGGGCGCCAAGGACACCGCCGAGGCCGCGTACAACGAGGCCGGCAACTGGGCCTTCGCCGCGTACGCGCAGAAGGCGCCCAAGGGCACGACCAAGGTGACCGCCGCCAAGGAGTACACCACCGCCTCCGGTCTCAAGGGGCACACGGCGACCGCAACCGTGAGCGGCCTGCCGAAGGAGAACAAGTGCTCCTCCGACGGCAAGTCCATCGCCTTCAGCTTCAAGACCGCCAACGGTGACTTCTCCAGCTGGATCCTCTACGGCGCCGCCGGCGTCCAGGGCGAGGTCCCGCAGGAGACCTACGAGAAGATCCTGAGCACGGTCCGCCTCACCACGAGCTGATCCCCCGCCGAGACCCCCCTGGGCCGGATATCCGTTTGGATTCCCGGCCCGGGGCGGGGATAGTCCGGGGGTGAGCTCTCCCCCCGCCTCCGCCGACCGCACGTCCGCTCCGCGCCGCCGCCGACCCCCGTGGGCCGGCCGCAACTACACCCTGCTGACGGGCGCCGCGGTCGTGACGAACCTCGGCAGTCACGGAGCGCTCATCGCGGCCGCCTTCGCGGTGCTGGAAGCCGGCGGGTCCGGCGGGGACGTGGGCCTGGTGGCCGCCGCCCGCACCCTGCCGCTCGTCCTCTTCCTGCTCATCGGCGGCGCCCTCGCCGACCGGCTGCCGCGGCACCACGTGATGGTCGCGGCCAACGCCCTGAACTGCCTCTCGCAGGCCGCCTTCGCCGTGCTCGTCCTCGCCGGGGACCCGCAGCTGTGGCAGATGATGCTGCTCACCGCGCTGTGCGGCACCGGTACCGCCTTCTTCAACCCTGCCGCCGAGGGCATGCTGCTCTCCAGCGTCTCCGGGGAGCACTCCAACCGCGCCTTCGCCCTGTTCCGCATGGCGATGAACGGCGCGGGCATCGGCGGCGCCGCCCTGGGCGGAGCCATGATCGCGGCGATGGGGCCCGGCTGGGTGCTGGCCGTGGACGCGGCCGCCTTCGCCGTCGCCGGCGCCCTGCGCGCCTTCCTCGACGTCGGCCATGTCACCGAGCGGGCCCCCGGCGGCGGCCTGCTGGCCGATCTGCGCGAGGGCTGGGTGGAGGTCAGGACCCGGCCCTGGCTGTGGAGCATCGTGCTCCAGTTCTCCGTCGTCGTCGCGGTCGTCGGCGCCGCCGAGGCGGTCTACGGGCCGCTGGTCGCCCGGGACCGGCTGGGCGGGCCGGCTCCCTGGGGCCTGGCACTGGCCTTCTTCGGCATCGGCACCATCGGCGGGGCCGTGCTGATGATGCTGTGGAAGCCGCGCCGGCTGCTGCTGGTCGGGACGCTCTGCGTGTTCCCGCTGGCGCTCCCGTCGGCGGGGCTGGCGGTGCCGCTGCCGGTGTGGAGCCTGTGCGCGGTGATGTTCGTCAGCGGCGTCGCCATCGAGGTGTTCGGCGTGAACTGGATGACGACCATGCACCAGGAGATCCCGGAGGAGAAGTTCTCCCGGGTATCCGCCTACGACTGGTTCGGCTCGGTTTCGATGCTCCCCCTGGCCACGGCCGTCGCGGGCCCCGTGGAAACCGCCGTCGGCCGCACGTCCGCCCTGTGGGGCTGCGCGATCCTGGTGGTCGTCGTCACCGCCGCGGTGCTCGCCGTCCCGGACGTCCGCCGCATGACCCGGCGCGTGCCGGCGCCCGTGAAGGCCTCCGCGGCCCCCGCCGAGGCCCGGCCGGTCGGCCTGCCCATCGACTAGCCGAGGCTGAACGCCCCCTCCGGCGGCGGCGGGGACGCCACCGCGTCCGCGTCGGCGACTGGGGCGGCACCGCGCATGAGCCGCGCCAGGGCCGGGCCCGCCTGCACCCGCGCGGGGAACGCGTCCGCCGCGCACCGCCGCGACAGGGCGGCCAGGGGCAGCTCCGCGTCCGAGGCCAGCAGCACGGCGTTGCCGAACCGCCTGCCGCGCAGCACGGACGGCTCCGCGATCAGGGCGAGCTCCCCGAACACGGCCGCGAAGTTGGCCAGCTGGGACCGCAGGAAGTCGAAGGGCGCCCCGTCCGCCAGGTTCGCCGCGTACAGCCCGCCGGGCCGCAGCGCACGGGCCGCCGCCCGGGCGTACTCCACCGAGGTCAGCTGCGCCGGGACCCGCGAGCCGCCGAACACGTCGGCCACCAGGACGTCCGCGCCCGCCGCCGGAGCGGTCTCCAGCCAGGCCCGGGCGTCGGCCGCGTGCACCGTGACGCCCGACCCCTCGGGCAGGGGGAGGTGTTCCGCGACCAGGTCCACCAGCGCGGCGTCGAATTCGACCACCTGCTGGCGGGACCCCGGCCGCGTCGCCGCGGCGTACCGCGGGAGCGTCAGCGCGCCCCCGCCCAGGTGCAGCAGGTCCAGCGCGGCCCCCGGCCGCGCCGCGCAGTCCAGTACGTGCGCGAGACGGCGTACGTACTCGAACTCCAGGTGCTCCGGGTCGTCGAGGTCCACGTACGACTGCGGAGCCCCGTCCACGGTCAGCAGCCAGGCCCGCTCGCCGTCCATGTCCGGCATCAGCTTGGCGGTGCCCTGGCCCACGTCCCGGATGACCGGGATCTGTTCGTCGCTCACCGCTCCATTGTCGGGCCGGTCTCAGCCCGACCAGACCGCCGCCGCCTCGACGGCGTGCTCGACGGCCTGCGCCAGGCCCGCGCGCGCCGCCGGGTCCCGCCGGGCCGGGTCGAGCACGTTGCGCCCGAAGGCCTTGCGGGCCGCCGCCGACGGGGTGATCAGCAGCACCCGGGCGCCCGCTTCCCGCAACCGGGCGGCCTGCGCGGCCGGCGAGGGCACCAGCCCCGAGCCGAGCGAGATCGGGGCGATGACCACCACCCGCGCACAGCCGGCGGCCAGGTCGGCATTGGTGGCGGACCGGACCCCTCCGTCGATGAACCGGCGCCCGCCGACGGTCACCGGCGGCCACACCCCGGGCACCGCGCAGCTCGCCGAGACGGCGTCGACGAGCCCGGCCCCGCTGTCCCGGTCGAAGTCGGCCGGCTCGCCGGTCAGGGCGTCGACGGCGGTGACGACGAGGCGCCGCTCGGGCCACTCGTGCGAGACCAGCCGGGCCTCCAGCACCTTGCGCCGTTCCGCCTCCGCGCCGGTGTCGGCGGCCAGCGCGTAGGCGCCGACCCGCTGCCGGTACGCCGTCGCGTCGCGCGAGCGCAGCATGGCCACGGCGTAGCGCGCGAACAGTCCCGCACCCAGCTTCGCCGCGACCTCGCCGGCGGGGTCGCCGAGCTGGCGCTCGTACAGCTCCTGCGCGGTGAGCAGTCCGGAGGCCAGCTGGGCGCCGACCACCGATCCCGCGGAGGTGCCGACGACGAGGTCGGCGGTGGTGAGGTCCACGCCCGCGCGGGCGAGGCCGTACAGGATGCCGCACTCCCAGCCCACGCCGGTCAGTCCTCCGCCGCCCAGCACCAGTGCCGTGTCGCCGCTCATGGCCGCCCCTCCGCTCGTGCCTGTGGTGACGGCAGTCTGGCGCAACCGCACTGCCGTCACCACGGCGGGGGCGGGTCAGCCGAGTACGGCGGTCACCGTCCCCGCGCCGACCGTGCGCCCGCCCTCGCGGATCGCGAAGCCGAGCCCGGCCTCCAGCGGGGTGTCCCGCCCGAGCTCGACGGTCATCGTCACCGTCTCCCCGGGCCGGGCCGCACCGGCCTCGCCGAGGTCCACGTCCCCGACCACGTCGGCGGTGCGGATGTAGAACTGCGGCCGGTATCCGCTGGCCAGCGGGGTCGTACGGCCGCCCTCGCGGGCGGACAGCACGTACACCTGCGCGGTGAAGCGCCGACTCGGCGCCACGCTGTCGGGCGCGGCCACCACGTGCCCGCGGCGCACCCCGTCGCGCGGTACGCCGCGCAGGAGCAGCGCGACGTTGTCCCCGGCCTCGGCGGACTCCATCGGCTTGCCGAAGGTCTCCAGCCCGGTCACGACCGTCACGACCGGCTCGCCGTCGTCGCCGAGGACCGCCACCCGGTCGCCCATCCGTACGCTGCCCCGCTCGACGGCGCCGGTCACGACGGTCCCGCGCCCGGTGATGGTCAGGACGTTCTCCACCGGCATCAGGAACGGCGCGTCCGTGTACCGCACCGGCATCGGGACGTACGTGTCCACGGCGTCGAGCAGCGCCTCGATCGCCGCGGTCCAGCGCGGCTCGCCCTCCAGGGCGCCGAGCCCGGAGACCCGTACGACCGGTGCGCCGTCCCCGCCGTAGCCGTTGGCGGTGAGCAGCTCGCGGACCTCCAGCTCGACCAGGTCGGTGAGCTCGGGGTCGCCGGCGTCGGCCTTGTTGAGGGCCACCACGATGTGGTTGACGCCGACCTGCCGGGCGAGGAGCACGTGCTCGGCGGTCTGTGGCATGACCCCGTCGAGCGCGGAGACGACGAGGATCGCCCCGTCGAGCTGCGCGGCGCCGGTGACCATGTTCTTGACGTAGTCGGCGTGGCCGGGCATGTCGACGTGGGCGTAGTGGCGGGTGTCGGTCTCGTACTCGACGTGCGTCAGGTTGATGGTGATCCCGCGGCGGGCCTCCTCCGGGGCCCGGTCGATGCGGTCGAACGGCACGAAGGAGGCGCCGCCGCGCTCGGCGAGGACCTTGGTGATGGCGGCGGTGAGGGTGGTCTTGCCGTGGTCGACGTGACCCATGGTGCCGATGTTGAGGTGCGGCTTGGTGCGCACGAAGGCCGTCTTGGCCATGATGTTCTTCCCGTGTGGTCCGAAGCTGGAACGGGACCCCTGGAGCGAGCCGACCCTCCCCCTGTGGGGTCCGCCGGACTGTCCGGGAAGGGTCAGCTTCGTGCGCCGTCGAGTGCGGCGGGTGCCTCTGCGAAGACGGCAGCCTTCGGCGCGTCCGCGACTGCGGACGGCGCTGCGAGGAAGGCGTACCGGAACATGGGGCCGATCCTGCCGCAGTGGGAGCGGACCGTCGAATGAATTTCCCCGCGTCTACAGGTTCTTCAGGGCCTCTCGCACCGAGAGCGGGGACAGCGTGTTCCGCTCGGCGGCGACGAAGGCGCGGACCGCCGCCGGGTCGGTCTTGGCGTACTCGCGCAGGCACCAGCCGATCGCCTTGCGGATGAAGAAGTCCGGACGGGCCGCCTGCCGCCGGCAGTAGGCGAAGAGCCGCCCGCTGTCGGTCGCAGACTTGTAGCGGAGCTGGTGGAGCAGGGCGGTGCGGGCCGCCCAGAGGTTCTCGTCCTCGATCCACTCGTCCATCACGGCGGTGAGGGCCGGGTCCGCGGCCACCAGCGGGCCCACGGTGTGCGCGGCGAGCACGTCCACGGTGTCCCACCACGGCACGGTGACGATCAGGTGCCGCACCACCGGCAGGAAGCCCGAGGAGCACCGCGACGCGTGCCGGCGCAGGTAGTCGGCCGCGAAGTACTGGTACTCGCGCTCCGGGAGCCCCCAGCAGCGCAGCGCGAGCGCCGCGCAGTCCGCCTCCGTCGGCGCCGGGGTGTCCTTGGTCACCGCCCGGGACAGCTCGCGGCGCAGCGGGGTGCGGATCCCGAGGAAAGGAGCCGCGCCCTTCATGTACGCGGCCATGTGCCGGGCCTGCTCAGGGTCGGCGGCGGCGCCGTACGCCGTCACGAGGCGCTCCGTCAGCAGGTCCGCGAGGGCGCTGCGGGGAACCGGTGGGCGCCGCTCCTCGTTCGACAGCATGAGGCCCAGATTACGGCGGGGGGCCGTCCGGGTCGGTTAGTCTCCCGGAATGTCCCTCCTCCTCGCGCCGTGGACCCGGCTGGCGCTGCTCGTCGTGCTGCTCGCGTCGGCGGGCGTCGGCGTACTGCTGTACGAGCCCCAGCGCCTCCTCTCGGAGGGGTGGCCTCCGGGGCTCCCGATGGGCACGGCGGTGCTGCTCTTCGCCGCGACGTACGGACTGTGCACGGCGGCCTTCGTGCCCCGCCCGCTGCTGAACCTCGCCGCGGGGGCCGTCTTCGCCACCCAGTTCGGCCTGGTCGCGGCCGTCGGCGGCACCGTGCTGGGCGCCGGGATCTCCTTCGGGCTCGGCCGGATCATGGGCCAGGAGGCGCTGCGCCCACTGTTGCGCGGCCGCTGGCTGAAGGCGGCGGACAGCCAGCTCAGCCGGCACGGGTTCCGCTCGATGCTCGCCGTCCGGATCTTCCCCGGTGTCCCCTTCGCCGCGGCCAACTACTGCGCCGCCGTTTCCCGCTGCGGCTGGCTCCCCTTCCTGCTCGCCACCGCGATCGGCACGGTTCCCAACACCGGTGCCTACGTGATCGCCGGCGCCAGCGCCTCCTCCCCCGGATCCCCGGCCTTCCTGGCCTCCTTCGGCTTCATCGCCGTCTCGGGAGTGGTCGCGGCGGCCGTCGCCTGGCGCAAGCGGGACCGGCTCGCGCCCGCTCCGCCCCGCGAACTGACGCCGTCACACCCCCCCGTGGTCACGGCCGCACCGCACGGGCCCTAGCATCGGACGCGAACTTCCCGACGATCACAAGGACGAGCACACCCCGACATGAGCTGGTTCGAATCCCTAATCCTCGGTCTCGTCCAAGGGCTCACGGAGTTCCTCCCGATCTCCTCCAGCGCCCACTTGCGGCTGACCGCGGCGTTCGCCGGCTGGCAGGACCCGGGTGCGGCCTTCACCGCCATCACCCAGATCGGCACCGAGGCCGCCGTGTTGATCTACTTCCGCAAGGACATCGCGCGGATCGTCTCCACGTGGTTCCGCTCGCTGTTCAAGAAGGCGCTGCGGTCGGAGCAGGACGCCAAGATGGGCTGGCTGGTGATCGTCGGCTCGATCCCGATCGGCGTCCTCGGCCTCGCCTTCAAGGACCAGATCGAGGGCCCGTTCCGCGACCTGCGGCTGATCGCCACGACCCTCATCGTGATGGGCGTCGTGCTGGGCATCGCCGACCGGCTCGCCGCACGCGACGAGGAGGGCGGCCGGCACCGCGCCATCCGCGAGCGCAAGACGCTCAAGGAACTGGGCGTCAAGGACGGTCTGATCTTCGGACTCTGCCAGGCGATGGCCCTGATCCCCGGTGTCTCCCGCTCCGGTGCGACGATCTCCGGCGGTCTGCTGCTGGGCTTCACCCGTGAGGCGGCGGCCCGTTACTCCTTCCTCCTCGCCATCCCGGCCGTCCTGGCATCGGGTGCGTTCGAGATCAAGGACGTGGTCGAGGACCCGGGTCACATCTCCTGGGGGCCGACGATCTTCGCGACGGTCATCGCCTTCGTCGTGGGCTACGTCGTCATCGCCTGGTTCATGAAGTTCATCTCCAGCAAGAGCTTCATGCCGTTCGTGATCTACCGGATCGCGCTGGGCATCGCCCTGTTCATCCTGGTGGGAACGGACGTACTGAGCCCCCACGCCGGCGAGTCGAGCCAGTAGGGCGCCAACACTCACCGCTTCGCGTGAACCGCGGGCCGCTCGGGAACGTTCCCGGGCGGCCCGCGCGTCATTATCCCAGGAGAAGACCTGGAGGGTGAAGGCAAGCAGCAGGGGGTGTCCCATGGGTCGAGTGGTGCTGGAGCGGTTTCCGGCCGGAAGTCCGAGGGGGAGCTGGCCCGCCGAGGAGTACGCGGCGCAGCGGATGCGCGAGGGTGTTCCGGCCGAGGTGGTGATGGACCTGGCCAGTGACGCGTTCCTCGTGGTCGTGCGCCAGCGGGAGGCGCTTTCCCGTCACTGATCGCCCGTACGGAGATCCGGTGCGCGCAGGCCCCTTGGCCTCCGGGTCCCACAGCCCCACACTGACCCGATGACGCAGCGTGTGGACCTAGCGACCGTAATGGACCGGCTCGCGATCGACGAGGTGGTGACGGGGTACGCGGTGGCCGTGGACGACGGCGACTGGGCGGCCTACCGCGCCCTGTTCACGCCGGGCGGGCGGGCCGACTACCGCTCCGCCGGCGGGATCGAGGGTCCGGCCGGCGAGGTCGCGGACTGGCTCGCGGAGACCATGAAGCTCTTCCCGGTGCGTCAGCACCTCATCGTCAACCGACTGGTCCGGCTGGCGGACCTGGGCGGCTCCCCCGGTGACTCGGCGGAGGTCCGGGCGGACTTCGTGAATCCGATGCGGCTGGCCGGGGAGGAGTCCGACGCCGCCGTGACCGCGCCCAACTTCGTCGCCGCCGGTCGCTACGCCTTCTCCCTCGCCCGCACCCCCTACTCGGGCTGGCGGCTGTCCCGCGTCACGGTCCACGAGAAGTGGCGCCACCTGTCGGCCTGATGCCGAACCGGCCCGGCTGTTCCACACTGGAAGCGGAGGCGCGTCTTGGTCCCGATGTCCGACCGGTGGTGTCGTGCGGCGGCCGCGGTCGCCGCCGGGGCACTGCCGTGCCTCGCCTTCCCCGCCCCCGCGCTCTGGTGGTTCGCGTACGTCGCCCTCGTGCCCTGGATGCTGCTGCTGAGGTCCGCCCCCACCGGGCGGCGCGCGGCGCTGGAGGGCTGGCTGGGCGGCGCCGGCTTCATCGTGGCCGTGCACCACTGGCTGCTGCCCAGCCTGCACGTGTTCCTGGTGCCGCTGGCGGCGCTGCTGGGCCTGCTGTGGATCCCCTGGGCGCTGCTGGTACGGGAATTGCTCAGCGGGGCCCCGGCGGCGGGTCGGGCGACCGCCGCGCTGGTGCTCGTACCGGCGGGGTGGCTGCTGTCCGAACTGGCCAGGTCCTGGCAGGGGCTGGGCGGGCCGTGGGGGCTGCTCGGCGCCAGTCAGTGGCAGGTCCCGCCGGCGCTGCGGCTGGCTTCGGCGGGCGGGGTCTGGCTGGTGAGCCTGCTGGTCGTGGCGGTGAACTGCGCGCTGGTGCTGCTGATCGCGGTGCCGGGGGCGCGGGCCCCCGCGGTGGCCGGGGTGACGGGCTGCGCCGTGCTGACCGGGGTGGTGTGGCTGTGGACGCCCCGCCCGGAGGTGTCGGGCTCGCTGCGCGTGGCCCTCGTACAGCCGGGCATGGTGGCGGAGGGTCCCGCCAGCGCGGAGCGGCGGTTCGCGACCGGGGAGCGGCTGACCCGGGACCTGGCCGGGCAGCGGGCCGACCTGGTGGTGTGGGGCGAGAGCAGCGTCGGCGAGGACCTGACGGCGCGCCCGGACCTGGCCGCCCGGCTGGCCGCCCTGTCGGCGCAGGTCGGGGCTCCGCTGCTGGTCAACGTGGACGCGCACCGCTCGGACCGGCCCGGCATCTACAAGTCGGCGGTGCTGGTCGGACCCCAGGGGCTCACCGGCGACCGGTACGACAAGATGCGCCTGGTTCCGTTCGGAGAGTACATACCGGCCCGCGCGCTGCTCGGCTGGGCCACCTCGGTCGGCAAGGCGGCCGGCGAGGACCGCATGCGCGGCGCGGCCCCGGTGGTCATGGACCTGCCCGGGGGCGTCCGCGTCGGCCCGCTGGTCTGCTTCGAGTCGGCCTTCCCCGACATGAGCCGGCGACTCGCGCGCGAAGGCGCCGCCCTGCTCGTCGCCCAGTCGGCCACCTCCAGCTTCCAGGACAGCTGGGCACCCGCCCAGCACGCCTCGCTGGCCGCACTGCGCGCCGCCGAGACGGGCCGGCCCGTGGTGCACGCCACCCTCACGGGCATCAGCGAGGTGCACGGACCGTCCGGCGAGCGGATCGGTCCGGCCCTGCCCACCTCCGCGAGCACGGCGCAGGTCTACCAGGTGCCGCTCGCCCGCGGCGCGACCGTCTACGTGCGCTTCGGGGACTGGCCGGTGGGCGCGGCGCTGGCCGCCCTGGCCGCGTACTGCTCGGTGCAGGGCGCCCGTTCGCCCGTACTCAGGAGGCCTGCTCCAGAGCCGAGCGCACCACCCGCTCGCACAGCTCGTGGGTGAGCAGCGCGTCCCGGGCACTGATGGTCTTGCCCGCCGCCACGGATTCCAGGAAGGCGTCAACGACCTGTTCGACGCCGCGCTGGCGGGCGACCGACACCCAGTCCCCGCGCCGCCGCACGGTGGGCTGGCCCCGGTGGTCGATGACCTCGGCGAGGTTGACGACCTGCCGCTTGCTGTCCTGCCCGGACACCTCGAGGATCTCCTCGGTGGAGCCGGACCGCCGGTTCATGATGCCGACGGCCGTGAAATCCGGTCCCGACATCTGGAGCATCACCTGGTGCATGAGCCCCTCGCGCACCACGGCCCGTACGTCGATGTGGTCGGCCTCGCCGGGCAGCAGGAAGCGCAGGGTGTCGACGACGTGGATGAAGTCGTCCAGGACGAAGGTCCGCGGGTCCTCGGGCAGTCCGACGCGGTTCTTCTGCATGACGATCAGCTCGCGCGGGTGGTCGGCGCACTGCGCGTAGCCGGGCGCGTGACGGCGGTTGAAGCCGACGGCGAGCGAGACCCCGCGCTCCTGCGCGAGCTCCACCAGCCTCGCCGAGTCCGCGAACTCGTAGGCGAGCGGCTTGTCCACGTACGTGGGCACGCCCGCCTCCAGCAGCCGTTCCACGATCTCGGGATGGACGGCGGTCGGTGCGTGCACGAAGGCCGCGTCGAGCCCCTGCGCGAGCAGCGCGTCGAGATCGGTGTGCAGGCGCCCCGCCGGGATGTGGTGGAGCGCCCCGACCCGTTCCAGGGTGGCGGGGGTACGGGTCTGCAGGTGCAGTTCCAGCCCCGGGCGCGTGGTGAGGACGGGCAGGTACGCCTTCTGCGCGATGTCGCCGAGTCCGATACAGCCGACCTTCACCGGGAGCCTCCAGGTTGTGCCTCGTGTGACGTGCGCAGCCTAATCGCTGGTGGCGGCGCGTGCGTTCGACCAGGATGTGGACCATGACCATCAGTGCTGCATCCGACCGCAACGAACCCTCCACCACCGCGAACGAACGGGACATGCTCGACGGCTGGCTCGATTACCACCGCGCCACCCTCGTCTGGAAGTGCGAGGGGCTCCAGGACGAGCAGCTTCGGCTGACCCCGCTCGCGCCCTCCGAGCTGAGCCTGCTGGGCCTGGTGCGGCACATGGCGGAGGTGGAGCGCTACTGGTTCCGGGAGATCATGCTGGGCAAGGAGCTCCCCGAGCTGTACTGCACCGAGGAGGACCCGGACGGGGACTTCCACGTCACCGGCAGGGATACGTGGGCCCAGGCCGAACAGGTGTGGCAGACCGAGGTCGAGCAGGCCAAGCAGGCTGCCGCGGGACGGTCCCTGGACCTGCTGTCGGACGCCGGGAGCCACCACCGCGGCGAGGTTTTCAGCCTGCGCTGGGTCTACACCCACATGATCGAGGAGTACGCCCGCCACAACGGCCACGCGGACCTGCTCCGGGAGCACATCGACGGCTCGACGGGCGACTGACCTTCCCGTCGGGCGGGCGAGCAGCCGTCACCCGTGCGGGGTGAATATCGGCTGCGGATTTTCGCAACGGGGTCCTCGCCCAGCAGAGTTGCGCGGGTGCACCCAACCCGAACCACGACGAAGCTGCTGCTCGGAGTCGCCTGTGCCGTCTCGGCTGTCTCCGGCTGTGTGAATGTGACCCCCGCCCCGATGCGGCCGGCGACCGCCCCCGGCACCCCGGGTGCGCCGCCGCGGCACGAGCCGCGCGGCGGGCCGGGGGGCGCGGCGCCGGTGGTCGTCGAGGCGCCCGCCCTGGAGGCGCTGAAGGCACTGCCGAAGCAGGCCGCGCGGCCGGGCGCCTCGGCCGCGGCCGCCGCCGCCCGCCGGTCCGCGGCGCAGGGCGCCACCACGCACGGGGCGGTCCCGGAACCCGCGGACGTGGACCCTCCGGTCCCGGACATCCCGGAGCCGCAGCCTCCCGCCGGACACGCCGGCCACTCCGGTCACCCCGACGGCCGGCCGGGAGGCCGCCGCCCGCACCGCCAGGGCCCGGACCGGGAGGCGGCGCGCGAGCTGGTACGGGAGCTGCCGGTGCGGCCGGCCGACGTGTGCGCGCTGGGCCGCCGGCACGGGCGCTGGCACCCGGACAGCCCGGAGGCCCGCATCTGCGCGGGTGCCCACGGCGACTGAGGGGCAGAGTCCGGCCATCCCGCGCCGGGAGGACCGCCGGCCTACGGGCCCTGCTCCGGGAACGGCCGGGGCCCCTCGCCGGGTTCCGCGGCGAGCCGCCGCTCCAGCCGGGCGATGGCGGCCCGTACGCCGTTCCCGTACCCGTCGTCGCCCAGCGCGCCGGTGGCCGCCCGGGCCCGTGCCAGGTGCACCCGGGCGGCCTCGGGCCGCCGCAGTTTCACGTAGTCGGCGGCCAGGCTCAGGTGCAGCGACGGGTAGAAGACCCGTACGGCGTGGTCAGACCCGTTGCGTACGCCCTCGCGGACACCTTCGAGGACACCCTCCCGGGCATTCTCCGCCCGGGCGCCCCCGGCGAGCCCTTCGGCGGCGGTCAGGGCCCGCAGGTCCCACGCCAGTTCGTCGGCGGGGTCGTCCTGGGCGTCGGCCATGTAGTGCGCGAGCGTGCACCGGTGGAGGGAGTGTCCCTCGTCGCCGATCTCGGACCAGATCTCGCCGAGCCGGTTGCGGGCCTCCTCGCGGTCCCCTGCGTGCAGCAGGATGACCGCCTGGCCGATCCTGGTCATGACGGCGTCCTCAGACGCCTCCTGCTGCTCCGTCAACGGGGCCTCCGGCTCGCTCTGCCAGACCTGCCGCGGTCTGATCGTCAAGACGCTAGCCGGAGGCACCGGCAATGGCACCGAGGCGCGGTGGGGCGTCAGCCCAGGTCCGGGATCCGCCAGTCGATCGGCTCATGGCCCTGTGCGGCGACGGCCTCGTTGATCTGCGTGAAGGGCCGGGAGCCGAAGAACTTCTTGGCCGACAGCGGGGAGGGGTGGGCGCCCTTGACGACCGCGTGCCGCTCCTCGTCGATCAGCGGGAGCTTCTTCTGGGCGTAGGCGCCCCAGAGCACGAAGACCGCCGGGTCGGGACGCTCGGCCACCGCGCGGATGACCGCGTCGGTGAACTTCTCCCAGCCCTTGCCCTTGTGCGAGTTGGGCTCGGCCTCGCGGACGGTGAGCACCGCATTGAGCAGCAGGACGCCCTGCCGCGCCCACGGCATCAGGTAGCCGTTGTCGGGGATGGGCGTATCCAGCTCGGCCTGCATCTCCTTGTAGATGTTGCGCAGCGAGGGCGGGGTCTTGACCCCGGGCTGCACGGAGAAGCACAGGCCGTGGCCCTGGCCGGCGCCGTGGTACGGGTCCTGGCCGAGGACCAGCACCTTCACCTGGTCGAAGGGCGTGGCCTCCAGGGCCGCGAAGACCTGCTCGCGGGGCGGGTAGACCGGCCCGTTCGCCCGCTCCTTCTCGACGAACTCGGTGAGTTCTTTGAAGTAGGGCTGCTCCAGCTCCCCGCCGAGGACGGGGAGCCAGGAGTCGGGCAGCATCTGGGTCACGTCTACAACCTCCGGTACAAGTTCGCGCAACTGCGTCGTGCAGCGCTTCAGAACCTACCGGGGGCCACTGACAACGCCCCAGCCGAGTGTGCCGCCGCGGCGGCTACCAGCTGGTCTTGCGGTACAGCTCCCACATCTGCATGACCGTCTGCGGGTCGAGTGCCCGCTCGGCGCCCGCGATGTCGTCGCGCGCGGCGACGTACAGCTTGCCCTGCCACAGCGGCAGCAGCCGCACGTCCTGGGCGAAGATCTGCTGGGCCTCCTCGAACTCGTGGACGCCGGCCGACCGGTCGCTCTCACGCCGGGACTTGGGCAGCAGGGTGTTCAGGATCTCGGTGGGCTCGTAGGGGGTGCCGACCGCGTTGTCCTTGCCGACGAACGGCGCGATGAAGTTGTCCGGGTCCGGGAAGTCGGGGAACCAGCCTCGGCCGAAGACCGGGTACTCGCCGTTCTTGTAGCCCACCTGGAAGGCCTTCCAGGGCTGGCCGCGCAGGTTGATCTTGAAGAGATCACTCGCCTCCAGCTGCCGCTTGATCTCGGTGAACTCGTCGGCGGTGGAGGCGCCGTAGCGGTCGGTGGTGTACCAGAAGGTCAGCTCCACCTGCTGGGTGATCCCGGCGGCCCGGAGGATCTTCCTCGCCTTGTCGACGTCCGCGTGGCCGTACACGTCGTAGAAGGGCGTCTTGTGGCCGACGACCCCCTTGGGGACCATCGAGTACAGCGGCTCGGCGGTGCCCTGGTAGACCTTGGAGACGAGCTCCCCCCGGTCGATGACCTGCGCGATGGCCTGGCGCACCGCGGGCTTGGCGACCTGCGGGTCCTTGGGGTTGAAGACGAGGTAGCGGATCTCCGCGCCGACGTTCTCGACGACCTGGACGCCCGCGTTGTGCGACTCGGGGGTCTGCAGGTCCTTGATCTGCACGGCGGAGAGGCCGCGGTAGGTCGCGTCGATCTCCTTGCCCTTGAGCGCCGAGATCATCTTCGCGGAGTCCGTGAAGTAACGGATGGTGACGCCGTCGTTGCGGCGGTTCGCGAAGCCGGTGTAGTTGCCGTTGCGGCCGAGGACGGCCTCGGCGCCCTCCTTGTAGGACTCGAGCACGTACGGGCCCGAGCCGGTGACCTTCCCGTCCTCGCGCAGCTTGTCGGCCGGGTAGTCCTTGGGCGCGACCAGCGAGGCGGCGGGCGATCCGAGGACGTAGGGGAAGGTGGCGTCCGAGGTGTTCAGGTGGAAGACGACCGTCAGCGGGTCCGGGGTCTCGATCTTGTCCAGGCTGCCGAAGAGGCCCTTGGGGCCGTTCTGGGAGTTGATCGTCCGGATCCGGTCGAGGGAGTGCTTGACCGCCTTGGCGTCGAGCACCTCGCCGTTGGAGAACTTCAGCCCCTTGCGCAGGGTGCACCGGTACGACTCGCTCGCGGCGTCCGTGAACTCGCAGCTCTGCGCGGCGTCCGGCTGGGGCTTGGTGGAGCCCGTGGGGAAGGCCAGCAGGGTCTGGTAGATGTTCCGGTACAGCTCCCAGGAGCCGTCCCAGGCGTCGGCGGGATCGAGGGTGGTCGGCGTGCTCGTCGTGCCGACGACGATCCGCTTGGCACCGTCGCCACTGTCGTCCGAGAGCAGTCCGCACCCGGCGAGCAGGGATATGGACGCAAGGGCCGCAGTGATCTGCAGGCATCTGGTCCGGTTGAACACGTGCACGCTCCTCGATCAGCCAGGGGTGCGGCAGACCCTACCGCAGTGCCCCACAAATCCAATGGGCAGGTTTCGTGGGGCACTTGACCGGTTCCGTGCATATTAGGTATGCATTTGACCGGCTATCGGGCTCAAATGCGTCCGACTATCGGTCAGTGCACTCCGGCATTGAGGAACATTCCCCCGTCAACGACCAGAGTTTGCCCTGTGATCCATTCCGCTTGTGCAGATGTGAGAAATGCGGCAGCCCCTCCGATGTCCTGCGGGACCCCGAGCCGGCCGAGCGGATAGGCCGCCGCGGCCTCCTGTTCGCGGCCCTCGTAGAGCGCCTGGGCGAACTGGGTCTTGACCACCGCGGGGGCGATCGCGTTGACCCGGACACCCGGTGCCATCTCGTGGGCGAGCTGGAGGGTGAGGTTGACCATCGCGGCCTTGCTCATCCCGTACGCGCCGATGAAGGGCGAGGCGGAGAGGCCGGCGATGGAGGCGATGTTCACGATCGCGCCGCCGTTGTCCTTCTGCCAGGCGTGCCAGGTCCGCTGCGCGAACCCGAGCGCCGAGATCACATTGGTCTCGAAGACCTTGCGCGCGACCCCGAGGTCCAGGTCCGCGATGGGGCCGAAGACCGGATTGGTGCCGGCGTTGTTCACCAGGAAGTCCACACGCCCGAACGCCTCCATGGTGCGCTCCACCGCGACGGCCTGGTGGGCCTCGTCGTGCGCCTTGCCGGCCACGCCGATCACCCGGTCCGCGCCGAGCCGCTCGACGGCCTCCTTGAGGGCGTCCTCGTTGCGCCCGGTGATGCAGAGCCGGTCGCCGCGGGCGACCAGCGCCTCGGCGACGCCGTAGCCGATGCCCCGGCTGGCGCCGGTGATCAGCGCGACCTTGCCGCTGTCGACGCCGCTGTCGATGCCGCTTTCCTTGCTGTCCGTCATGGCCGTACGTCCCGCCTCTCTCGAACTCGTCAGTTGAGCGGGCCGCCGGCCACGTACATGACCTGGCCGGAGACGAAGCCGGCGGCCTCGCCCGCGAAGAACGCGATGGCGTTGGCGATGTCGTCCGGGCGGCCGACGCGCTGCACCGGGATCTGGGTGGCGGCGGCGGCCTGGAAGTCCTCGAAGCCCATGCCGACGCGGGCGGCCGTCTGGGCCGTCATCTCGGTGACGATGAAGCCGGGGGCGACGGCGTTCGCGGTGACGCCGAACTTGCCGAGCTCGATGGCCAGGGTCTTCGTGAGGCCCTGCAGTCCGGCCTTGGCGGCGGAGTAGTTGGCCTGGCCGCGGTTGCCGAGGGCGGAGCTGCTGGAGAGGTTCACGATGCGGCCGAACTTGGCCTCCACCATGTACTTCTGGCAGGCCTTCGACATCAGGAACGCGCCGCGCAGGTGCACGTTCATGACCGTGTCCCAGTCGGTGTCGCTCATCTTGAAGAGGAGGTTGTCGCGCAGCACCCCGGCGTTGTTGACCAGGATGGTCGGGGCGCCGAGCTCGCTCGCCACGCGCTCGACGGCCGCCTCCACCTGCGCGCTGTCGGAGACGTCGCAGCCGACCGCGAGGGCCTTGCCGCCGGCCGCCGTGATCGCCTCCACGGTGTCCTTGCAGGCCGCCTCGTCGAGGTCGAGTACGGCGACCGCCCGGCCTTCGGCGGCCAGGCGTACGGCGGTGGCCGCGCCGATGCCCCGGGCCGCCCCGGTCACGATCGCGACGCGCTGCTCGGTGGTGGACATGCTGGATCTCCTCGCCCTTGAGAAACGGCCGCCCAGAGGTGAGCAACCGCTTAGTAGCTTCAGCTGAGGAGACGCTAGGAGCCCTGGCACCCGGTGTCAACGGCTCCCCCGCCCCGCCACCCGCCCCGCCCAGGGGTCAGCGGACCAGCAGGTCCAGCAGTCGCTCCACCTCCGCGGCGGGATCGGCCGTCAGGCCGGTGTGCACGGGCCCCGGCTGGACCACCGTGCTGCGCGGTGCGATCAGCCACCGGAACCGGCGGCCGGGATCGTCTCCCGCCGCCTGCCCGGCCTCCTCACCGCCGGTGCACACGCCTTCCACCGCGCGCAGGGCTGCCCGCACGCCGGCCACATCGGCCTTCGGGTCCAGCGCGAGGAGCTTGGCCTCGTCCAGGTGGGTGCGCGCGGCCACGTAGGAGTGCGCACGGCAGTAGACGATCACGCCGGCGTTGAAACACTCGCCGCGTTCCATCCGGGGAACCACGCGCACCAGCGCGTACTCGAACACGTCCCGCTTGGTCACTCGCTGTCGCTCTTCTTCCGGTGGGGCTGGGGGGCGAGGCGCTCGGCGAGCCAGCCGGGCGGAGCCGAACGGGGCTTCACCTCGGCCTCCATCGAGATCCTCTCGTGGATCGTGGCCGCGCGCGGCAGCAGCACCTCGACGTAGGCGCGGCGCACCGCGTCGGTGCTCTCGTAGCCGGGCTCGTCGACCAGCCACTCGTCCGGGACGTCGGCGGCCACCTCCGTCAGCAGTTCCTCGGTGACCAGGGGTGCCAGCGCCTCGGCGGCGGCCGCGACGTCGGGGCCGACGGGGGCCAGGACGTGGTCGGAGGCGTTGTACGGCTTGGCGGCCGCGGCCGCGGCGGTGGGCCAGTTGTGGTGCCAGATCATGGTGGCGCCGTGGTCGATGAGCCAGAGGTCGCCGTGCCAGACCAGCATGTTGGGGTTGCGCCAGGACCGGTCGACGTTGTTGATCAGCGCGTCGAACCAGACCACGCGCCCCGCCTCGACGGGGTCCACCTGGTACGCGAGCGGGTCGAAGCCGATCGAGCCGGGCAGGTAGTCCATCCCGAGGTTCAGCCCGCCGCTCGCCTTGAGCAGCTCCTGGACCTCCTGGTCGGGTTCGCCGAGCCCGATCACCGGGTCGAGCTGCATCTGCACCAGCCGCGGGACCCGCAGTCCCAGCCGCTGGGCCAGGCGGCCGCAGATGACCTCGGCGACCAGGGTCTTGCGGCCCTGGCCGGCTCCGGTGAACTTCATGACGTAAGTCCCGAGATCATCGGCCTCGACGATCCCCGGGAGCGAGCCGCCCTCACGCAGGGGCGTGACGTAACGGGTCGCGATCACTTCTGTGAGCATCGGCCCAGGCTACATAGCCCGCAACCCTGCACATCCAAGGCTCCGCCAGGGAATAACCCGCCTTTCCGAGCCCCGACCAGTCAACACTGGGGAGTGAGTGGCTCCAGGTGCCGAGATCGCCCGGGGCGAGGATACCGGGAGGGGATCACCTGCTTGCAGGGATGTAAATGGCAAGTCAGAGCTACTTCGACAGCTCCATTCCCAGGCTACTCCGCACCCCTCCTTTCAATTCCAAGTCCTACGCCCAGACCGAGTGCGGCCGCAGCATGGTCCGTAATCTGTCCTGGGGAGAATCCGGGGAGTTTCAGCCCAAGGGTCATGGCGTCACCTCGGGGCCTGATCGCAAACGACTGCGGCTCCTGCCGGATCCGCAGCGCCGCGGGGTGCGGCACCCCGTCGTGCCGGTGCTGCTGATCAGGGCCTCCTCGGTCGTTGCCGACACGCGTCGTTCGCTGCTTTCGACCGGTGGGCCGAGAACGCGCCGCGCGCTCGGCGTGCCGGCCCCGCCCAAACGCCTCGACGCTCCTTCAGGGCATCGCCCTGGCATGCCCGGGCGGCCCGGCCGATCCGACTGGCGCCGATCCCGCCGGCTCGGACTCACTGTCTTTCGAAGGCAAGGCGGCCACCCCTGGCCCGCCGCCCACCTCTTGGCCGCGATGAGCGGCGACAGCCGGACCGTCAGCCAACTGCGCCTTCCCGGCGGCGTGCCGCCGCCCGTGCGGCTCGACGAACCCGACGACCACCTCGGCACCGGCCGCGGCAAGCCGCTGCCCCCTCCTCCGGCATGGCGTACGTCTTTCACACCCCCCGGGGCGGCCCCGAGGTAGATCCATCCGCAACCGTCCGCGCACCATCGGAGTGCTCCTGCCCGGCCGTCACATCGCTCCGCCCCCTCCATGGTGCTCCTCGCTCGCCTCCGCCGGGCTCCGTCCTGCCCGGAAGCCCGGGCGCCACCGACGCGGCTGCCGTCCCGTGCAGAGGATCGATCACATCCCTGTCGATCAGGCGCACCTCAGCTCATGCCCGGGGCACTCACCGTGGAACACCCCGCAGCGGCCACCCGGCTGCGCGGCAGCTCTGCCTGGCCGGCGCTCCGTACGGGTGAATCCCGCGCCGCGCTGTCCACTGACGCCGACTGGCGCCGGGCGCGACACCGGACCGCGTTCACCGGGTCGCGCGCCTCATCCATGACACGCTCCGCGCGCACCTGAGCTCGATGCGCGCCTCCGGCCGTCACCAGAAACCGTCCTCGTAGCGGCCGCGGGAGACGCGGACACAGAAAGCGGCAATCCGGCCACTTTGAGTAATCATCCGTCCGATTCGCGACCTTCTTCTCGGCAGGGCGCAAACCCTAAGATCGCGCCAGGCGGCCACCGGTACGTGCCTGCCGTTGAGGGAATCCGTGAACGGGCTGTCGGCCGCGTACAAGGAGATTCGCCACCATGCATGAAAGTGACCTACGCAAGGCGCTGGAAGGCGAGATCGCCGAGCCATGCGTCCTCCCGCTACGTGATCTGGGGCCCGCCGATGGTGCGGCCCCCCTGTTCCCGGGCGGCACACTCCAGCTGACACGCAATGACGGGGACGCGGCGGGGCTTCGAGTTCGGGGGCGGGCCCCGATCGCCATCTGCTCCGAACCCGCCGACGTGCGGGCGGAGTTCGGGAGCACTGACGGAGAAGTCTCCGGGATCGCCCTCGCCATCACGCTCCCCGGGACGGGGGTACGCGCAAGCGAGATCGCCCGGCTGTACGGGTACGAGCTGCCCGAGCTGCCCGCGCCGCCAGTGACGGGGCTGACGTTCCGTGGGGACGCCGGCGGATTCACGCTGGCGCTGGACGGTCTCTCTGGGGACGGCGGCATCCTGGACCGGGACGGCGCGCAGGTGCTGGTGGTGCCCGCCCCGGGCGGTCATGTCCTGGCCACCCGGAGCGACCTGACGGCACGCCAGGTCAGCGGCCTGGGCGTGCCGGTGGCGGTCGCGCTGCCCGCCGGAGTGTGGCTCGCCCTGCCGGACGGGACGGTGGTGCCGGTGAGCGCGCCCCGCACCGTGGTCCCCGACCACTCCGGTGGCACGGACGGGCTGGGCCGCCCGAGGACGGGCGCCACCCGAGTTCCGTACGCGCAGCACCCCTATCCGGGACTGTCGCCGCGTACCCGCGCCGTGCCTACCGCGGACGGCTTCGTGGTGCTCAACGCGCCGAAGTTCGGTGGTCCGGGCGTGAGCTTCATCCCAGGCGGGCTGCTGGACGGTCATCACGGCATCGAGGTCGTCTACGACAAGAGCCCGTTGTCGGTGAAGGGCGCGCTGCAGGTACAGCCCGCCCAGTCCCCGTACCGCGCGGTGGTCGGCGGCTTGCTGACCTTCGCGTTCGGGGGCGGCGCCCCGGGCAGTCGCGGCCTGTACGGCATGGGTACGGGGGCGGTGGTCTTCCCGCAGGACGCCGGCACCCGGCCCTCGTTCTTCGCCTTCGCCTCGCTCGGTGCCGAACCGGGGCTGGGGATCCCGGCGTTCCGGCTCACCGGTGTCGCGGCCGGCTTCGGCTGGAACAGCCGTCTGCGCACACCGGGACTCGGCGACCTGACAACCTTTCCGTTCCTCCAGGCGCTCCACGACCCCTCCGCCATCGGCGGGGACGACACCAATCCGGTGGCCGTTCTGAACACCTTGATCGGTGGCCCGAGCCCGTGGATCACACCCCAGCAGGGTGCGTTGTGGATGACCGCCGGCCTTGCCTTCACCATCGGCGAGCTGATCGACGGCACCGCAATGGCGGTGCTCCAGACCGGGGCGGACCTCACGATCGGGTTGCTGGGCACGGCCGGGACGTCGTTCCCCAAGACCGGCGACAAGAAGTACGCCCGGATCGAGGCCGGGCTCCAGCTGGTCATCAAGCCGAACGCCGGTGAACTGACCGTCGGCACCTCCCTCAACCCCAGTTCGTACCTCATCGACGAGGACTGCAAGCTGCGCGGCGGCGTCGGCCTGACGGTCTGGTACGGAAACCACCCCGACCGCGGGGACTTCGTCTTCAGCGCGGGCGGCTACCACGACAGCTACCACGCCCCCGCGCACTATCCCCGGCTGCCCAGGATCGGCTTCGACTGGTCGCTCGGCGGCAAGGTCACCGTCTCCGGAAACGCCTACTTCGCGCTCACCCCACGTGCAGCGATGGCGGGTGGCAGCCTCGATGTGCGCTACAAGTCGGGGATCATCAAGGCATGGTGCACCGCCACGGTCGACGCACTCATCGAATGGAAACCGTTCTACATCGATGTCGGCCTGTCGCTGTCGATCGGCGTCGAAGGCTCGGTCAAGGTGCTCTTCGTACGGATCACCGTACGCATCGAGGTCGGCGTGTCGCTGCGGATCTGGGGTCCGCCGACCGGGGGCGAGGCCCGGGTGAAGGTGTGGTTCGTCTCCTTCACCATCAACTTCGGCCATGCCGCGCGCGGCCAGGGGGACAAGACCCTGGACTGGCCCGGCACCCGCGCGATGCTGCCCGAACCGGGGGCCCGAGCGCGGCTGCGGCCCGGTGACGGCCTGATCTCCGAGGGCACCCCGGACAACCCGCACCAGGGCGACTGGCTGGTCAAGGCGTCCGGGTTCACCTTCGGCACCGATACGCAGGTGCCGCTGAGCCGGATCGAGCTCGCCACCACCGGGGCCGACGAGGTCGTTGACGGGTCGCCATTCGGCGTCCACCCGATGCGGGCGACCGGCCTCAATACCCGCCAGCGCATCCAGGTGACGCTGGAGGGGCAACGGGTCGACCTGGCCCGGTGGACGGCGACCGCGCAGTACACCGCGCTGCCGCCGCAGCTGTGGGACGACACGGGCGACCCCGAACACGGCGCCGGGCAGGAGCCGCACCTGACCGGCGTCACGCTTACCTCACCCGACCCCGACTACGGCACGTCGACCGGCTACATCGGCGAGGACACCTTCACGATCGACCCCGTCTACCCGGAGGGCAAGGTCCCGCTCAAGGCCACCGATGCGCCGCTGACACCGGCCCCGACCCGGCCCGACGGCGTCATCGGACAGATCGCGGACGGCGTGGACACCGCCGCATCACGCACCGCCCGCACCCGGCTGCACGCGCTGATGGGCGCACTCGGCCTGGACACCGAGGGCGCCAAGGCCGACCTCCCCGGCTACGCCCGGAACATGACCGGCTACTTCACCGCCGAACCGCTGCTGGTGCCCGCAGGTGCCACGCGCACCGCGAACGTGCCGAGCGCCCCCGAGGGAGACAACTGATGGCAGGCCCCGGACACCGCACCCGGTTCTTCGACCACCGGCTGCCGTCGCTCTACCCCGGGCGGCACACCATCACCGTCGACCACACCGTCAGCGGAGACCCCCGCGTCGGCGGCGACCTGCTGCCGGACCTCGAGCAGGTCTTCGATGTGCGCCAGCCCCGCCTCCAACTGCTCCCGGAGGACGTCGCCGCCTGCTATCCGCCGCCCGGCGCGGAGGGCGAGTACGGCATGGTGCTGCCGCACATCACCCTCACCCGGCCGGGTCTGCCCTGGTTCCATCGGCTGGGCGGCGCCCGGGTGGGATCCCCCTGGCTGGCACTGATGGTCTTCCGGGCGGGTGAACTGCCGGAGGACCGGGAGGCCGTGGGCCAGGTCAAGGTCTCCACGGCGGCCCAGCTCTCCGCCGGACAGGCGGGCCCCGGCCGCCCGCCGGCCTTCGTCCCGGCGCTGTACGACGACGAGCGGGAACTGACCGTCACCAGCGTCCTGGTGCCGGGCCCGCTCTTCACGGCCCTGTGCCCCACCACGTACGAACTGGGCATGCTCGCGCACATCCGCGAGGGCGGCCCGCCGGACGCCTCCCGCCGGGTCGGTGAGGACCCGCCGCCGGACGAGGAGGACATCAAGGCCGTGGTGGTCTCCGGCCGATTCCCTGACGCGGGGGGCCTTCACGTCGCCCACCTGGTCTCCCTCGACGGCTTCGAGGACTATCTCGACGGCAAGGTCCCGCCGCCCGCTGACGGGCTGCGGCTGGTGTCGCTCCACTCGTGGGCGTTCACCTCGGCCGACGACGGGAAGCTGGACTTCGGCGAGCTAGCCCGGCACCTGGCCGCCGACCCGGACCCGCTGCTTCGTCACCCCGGGCTGCCGACGACCTCCGATGTGCCGCTCGCCCTGGACCTGTTGCGCCAGGGCGGCACCGTGCTGCCGCAGAGCCTGGAGTCCGGAGAGCCGACCGTCGGGTTCTACCGGGGCCCGCTGACGGCCGCCCCCGCCCATCGGCTGCCGCAGGGCACGGGGGTCCGCCTGGAGTCGGCGGGTGAGGGGCTGGTGTACCTGGAGGAGCTGGGCGCGTACGACACCGGGTACGCGGTCGCGTTCAGCCTGGGTCGCGGGCTCGCCCTGGCCGACGCCGAGTTCCGCAGCGCACTCGTGGCGTTCCGCAAGGCGGCGCGGCGGGCGGCCCGCAGGCTGCTGGCCTTCCCCGAACTGGCCGCGCTCGGTGAACGGGACGCTGCCGCCGGCATCGACACCCGCGTCGTACGGCGTTCCTTCGACCGGCTGCTGGGCGACAACGGCCCACTGGCCACCGCACTCACCCGGCCGGGCGCCGAGGTGAAGGCCGGGGGCCGGCGGCCCACGGCACGGACCGCGACCGTCGCCCCGATGAGCGTCGACCGGCTGCGCACCGCCGTCGCCGATGCCTCGACCCGTTCGGTGCTGGCAGCGGCCGTGCGGGCCGAACTGACGCCGGTCCAGGTGTGGCTGACCCGGCTGGCCCGGCTGGAGATGGTGCCGTTCGGATATCTCGTACCGGCCCCGCAGCAGCTGCCGCAGGAGTCGGTGCGGTTCTTCCACGTCGACACCGGCTGGATCCAGGCGGCCGTCGACGGGGCGCTGAGCGTCGGGGAGGGACACGCGCTGGACGCCGACCTCAACGACCTGGCACGGGAGCTACGCGGCATTCCGCAGCTCGCCTCCGGGGTGCTGATCCACTCCGAGCTACTGGCCAACTGGCCCGAGGCCATCCTCAGCGCGTTCAGCGAGGACCGCGAGATCGCGCCCGTCCAGCAGCGGAATCTCGGCGACGACCTGCGGATGCTGCTGTACCCCCAGGTGATCGACCGGTTCGCGCTCGGCGAGCCCGCGCAGGGCCTGCACTTCGGGCTGAGCTTCAACAACACCACGGAGCTGCGCTCCATCGTCGCCCCGGTGGGGCAGACGCTCGGCGACTTCCCCACCGACGGCAGCGGATACGGGCCGTTCCTCCGGCCCGGCGGACACGATGTCCTCGACATCGAGCACCGGCTCGCACCGGCTCTGGCCGCCGCCCTGTCCGTGGGTGAACTCTCCTCCGCGCAGTTCGCGCTCCAGGTCGTGAAGGCCCCGTTGGCCCAGGAGTTCACCCTGAATCCGCAATTGTCGTCCGAGCCCACCGAAGGGACGCTGTAACCCATGGCCCTGAACGACACGCTGGTGGTGCCTGTCGAGGTCGCCGCGTTCGCGGTGAACCCCCAAGTGCGCGATACCGACGACTCGTATGTGATGCACCGCTGGGAGTCCAGTTTCCTCACCTTCGCCTCGCGCAACGACGCACCGGAGCCCCCGGCGTTCGAGGGCCTGGATGTCTGGCGGGACAAGCCGGAGCGGCTCGGCGCGTACGTGATGTGGCAGCTGCCGTCCGGCCTGGCCCACGGCCGGGAGACGGAGGACGGCATCGGTGGCTTCCCGCTGGTCCCCAACCGCTGGCTGGTGACCCGCCGCTGGGACGGCGGCATCCGCAGCTGGCTGGTCGAAAGCGACCATCTCGGTGCCACGGGCACCGTCTCCTACCTCGACCCGCACACCACCACGGCCACCCCCACCAAGATCGGCCGCAAGCACGAGCTCACCGCCTCCGCGCCCTGGCGGGAGCCGACGGACCGCCGCGACCCCTTCCTCACCGCGCTCGGCCCCGGCCTGCTGACCTTCTCCGTCTACCAGCCGTACAACACCAACGTGCTCTCCCTCCACGACACGCTGGAGGACGTGACCACTGACGCCCGGGTCAGCTACCGGGTGATCGGCTGGTACGCGCAGGAGGACAGCGACCCCCTGCGCGGCGAGGGCGAGTTCCGCGACCTCATGGCCGAGCTGGAGTGGATTCTGCCGCCCGGCTACGGCACCCCCGGACGCTCGCTCTACGCGGGCAGCGTGCTCGGCGTCGACTGGCAGCCCCGCGGGCCCGTCCCCGCCCGGACCAACCCGCACCCCGACGAGGTGGCCGTCGGCATCGGCAATTCCACCGCCGAGGCGTCCGCCGCGGTGGCGGACCAGTACGGCGGTACGGGCGCGCTGCACGCCGACGAGGCGCGACTGTACGAGGCGTTCGCCCTCGGCTGCCTGGAGCGGCTCGACCGCACGGACGGGGACCTGTTCCCGCCGCGGGCCGCGCACCGTTCCGGCTTCGGCCCGGTGCCGGGCGGCTTCGCCTGGCGCGTGGTGGACCGCGGGAACCCGGACGCCCTGCCCCCGCTCTCCGCCGCCGAGGCGGCCCGCGAACGGACCGCAGAAGCGAACGTCCTCGCCGACCTCAACGCCACTCAGCGCGAACTGGACTCCCTCGAACGCGAGTTGCGGAGCGCTCAAGAGCACCTCTTCCACCTCTGGTCGCTGAACAAGCTGCGCGACAAACCGGCCTTCTTCACCGAGCAGATCAATTCCAAGCTCAACCCCGAGGTGGCGGGATCGCCCGCCCGGAAGGTCGCCGAGCTGACCGCCGAGGTCACCGCCAAGCGCGCTGACCTGCCCTGGTCGATGGACCAGGACGAACTCCACGCGCAGGCGCTGCGGCACGCCGCCGACCACGGCATGCGCGCGTCCCGCGTTCTCCAGCGCGTCCCGCTCGCCCCGTACGAGGAGTCCAGCGACCCGGTCGTCCTGCTGCGCGGTGCCAAGCTCCACGCGCCCCTGGACCGGGACTCGCTCCTGCCCTGCCGCACCGAAGAGCGCCTGGTCACAGCGGTCGGCCCGGTCACCGAACTCACAGTGGCCGCAGATGTCGCCCGGGTCAACACGGCCGGGCTGCCCGCCCTCGTCCCCCGGCTGCTGGCCGAGTTCTTCATCCTCGACCGGGCCCTCGCCCAGGGCCTGGACCTGGCGCAGGCCGAGGGCATGCTGCCCGAATACGGAACGGCGGCATGGGTCCAGCCCTGGCAGCCGCTGTATCTGGCCTGGAAGGCCGACTACGTGGCCATCCCCTTCCAGGAGGCGGACGGCACCGAGAACTGGCGCTTCGACGGCACCCGCTACCGCTGGACGGGCAACGGAAACATCACCCAGCGCATCCCCGCCTCCGGCCGGCAGATCCTCACCCCCACCAGCGGGCACCAGTCGGAGGGCCGCCTCGCCGCTCACGCCAACGGCCGTACGGACCTCGATCAGGACATGATCCGCTCCCTGCGCTCCCGGCTCCGTGAGACCGACGAGCTCTCGCAGCGCCTCGACGGGCTCTCCGCGCAGATCGGCCAGCGGATCATCGGCTCGGGGCTGCGGCCCGACGGGACGCTCGGCGCGCTGATCGCCGACGGCGACCAGGGCAAGCCCCGGCCGGGGAACTTCCCCGAGGAGGACTGGGAGGGGGGAGACTGGGAGGCCACCGATTTCCAGGAACTGCGCTCCGGGCAGCTGGAGTTCACCCGTCTCGCCGTCGTGGACCGGTTCGGCCGGGCCGTCAATCTCATCGACGACCCGGTCCACTTCGACTACGCCAGGCCCACGACGTTCGTGCCCGACGAGGAAGTCGGCGAGATCGAGCAGGACCGGTTCGCGCAGTTGGGCCCGCGGCTGCTCCAGCCCGGTCGGCTCGCCTTCCACTTCGTGGACGGGAAGACCGGCCGGGAGGTGGACGTCACCGCCGGAGCGAACCCGGTGTGCGGCTGGCTGATCCACAACCGGCTCGACCGGTCCATCGCGTGCTACGGGCCCGAGGGCACGGCGCTCGGTGACGTCCGGGTCGTCGTCGGCGCCGGCGGACAGCAGGTGGTCGGCTGGAATCCGCTGCCGGGCTCGCCCGTCCCGGACTTCGCCGGCCTCGCGGACCTCTCCCCCCACGCCCACGGCTTCCTCGCCGGGGTGATCCGGCAGGGCCCCACCGGTTTCGACGCGCTGCGCCATCACCTGGACGCCTCGCTCGCCGGAATCGACCCGGACGGCCCGGACGACGCGGGCCTCGCCTACTTCTTCGGACGCCCGCTGGCCCTGGTACGGGCCGAACTGGGCCTGGAACTGTGCGGGCCCGCCCGGAGGGACGTGCACTGGCAGACCATCTTCGACCAGCCGGAACCGAAGCTGGGGGGCTACGAGTGGCGCGTGCGGCTCGGCGAGGCCGCCCAGCTGGACGACGGCCTGATCGGATACGTGCGCGGGGACGACTACGACCACATCGAGACCGCCCTGAATCCCGGCGGGGACGGCTATCTGCGGTGGATCGACACCGCGGAACGGCTGAAGCTGTCGTTCGACGGCCCCCGGGCGCAGGTGACGCTCCTGCTGGACGCGCGCGCCTCGGTGCACGCGACGACCGAGATCCTGCCGACGGGAGAGGTGTTCGTACCGCAGGAGTTCACGGACGAGGCGGTCGCGGCCATGGCGGTGGCCTTCCGGGCGGGCCCGCTGCTCGCTCCCGTGGAGCCGGCCACCTCCGGCCCGGACACCGTGCTGGCCCCGCACCCGGCGACGGCCACCGGCACCTGGTCGTGGGCCGAGCGCGACGGCGACGCATGGCCCCGCTCGCCCATGTCGGCGCCGGACCCGGCGGTGTGGCCCCAGGGGGTCCGGCCCCGGATCCGCAGCGGATTCATGGTGCTGGACGACGCGGCGGGGGCGAGCCGCGACGGCGAGGGCTGACGCCCGTCACCCCGCCCGCACACCGCCCCATACGTCACGAGGAGCGTCACCATGACCGAGTACATCCCGGCGGGCGCGCCACGCGCCTCCGAGAGCCGCATGGCCTTCCGATTGGCCACCGTTCCCGAGCCGGTGCGGGTCTCGCCCGGAACCGGAGACACCGAGTACGCCAAGATCACCGCCGTCGGATCGGTGACCGACGGCGAGAAGATCACCCTTAACGAGATCACCGTGAAGGTCCTGGCCGGGCCTGACTCCCCCCACTTCGCCTCCTCACTCACCGGAGTGGAGCCCTCGGTCGACCGCTCCGGCTGGACCTACACCGGAGTGCAGCAGTCCACCTTCTCCTTCATGCCGTCCTCCGGTGGTGAGTTGGTGGGACCAGGCACGAGCCTGACCGTCACCCTCGACCGTATCCCCGTCAACAAGGCGACCGGCTCGTCCCAGGTGACCGTCACCGCGTACTGGAACGACGAATCGGGCACAGGAAAGACCATCTTCGAGGTCGGCAAGTTCCCGCCCGGCTTCTCCCTGCGGGACTTCACCCCCTCGCGAGCCGTGGTGAACAACGGCGAGGACGTCGAGCTGCGCTGGCAGGCGTCCGGCGGCGCGACCCTGCACCTGCTCCACGAGAACGTGCAGTACGACGTCACCGGGCGCAGCGAGTTCACCGTGCCCGACATGCGCCGTACCACCGTGTTCTATCTGCGCGGCAGCCACGGGGCGGCCGAGCTGACGCTGGGCACGATCGTCGGGGTCGCCGACCCGGACTTCGAGGTGAACAACATGGTCGTCACGGGCGCTCTCCGTACCGACCGGCTGGAGAGCCACACCCTGGACCGGATCAGGATCGCAGCACCGATCGCGCAGAGCGCGGCAGCCGTACCGGAGCCCACCCCCGAGGAGGTCTGATGTCACTCGTCCGCCACGTGACGGCTCCACCGTCGGGCCGGGCCACCGCCGACACCGATCCGCTCTACTTCGATCTCGCCGTCCACCCGGACCCACTGCGGGTCTCCCCGTCCAGCGGGGCCGCGGCCAAGGGCGACCTGATCGTGGTGGCCTCGCTGGCCGCCGAGGCACCCGTCGAATGCCGGTCGTTCACGCTCACCCTGAAGGTCGGCGCCGGCGAGAACGACCTGTGCTCAAGCCTGACCGGCGTCACCGGGCGGATCAGCCTGGCGGGCTGGACGGGGACGGTGAACGCGTCGGCCGGCACCCTCACCTTCGCTCCCGGGCCCGGCGCCTCCGCGCAGACGGAGTTCGGGCCCGACACCGGTGTGACCTTCCAGGTGATGGGCCTGCCGGTCAACCAGCGCGTCGGACTCAGCCAGGTGGACATCAGCGCCTCCTGGCGCACGCCAGGCACGGCCAACTGGCAGTCACAGAGCACCGGCCTGGGGGTCGGCAAGTTCCCGCTCGGCTTCCATCTGCGGTCGTTCGTCGCCGAGCCGCAGAGCGTTCCGAAGGGCGGCTCGGTCACCCTTCGCTGGGACGCGAGCGCCGCCACCCACCTCACGCTGTACTACGACGGTCAGTCGCACCCCGCGACCGGGGAGTCCTCGGTCACCGTCCCCGACATGAGGCAGACGACCTTCTTCCATCTGCGGGCGGTCGCGCAGGAGGGCGCGGGCAGCGTGGAGCGCACGCTCACTGTGCTGGTGCAGGTCTCCGGTCCCGTGGAGTCGGTCGGCCGGTTGATCGTCCACGGGACGTTGCAGGTGGGGGAGATCGGCCCGGCGGCTTCTCCCACCACCCCGCTCGTCTTCCCGCAGCGGCTGCCCGCACTCCCGGAAGCGCACCATAACGACAAATTCGGATGGCAGGACAGTCACTGGATCCGGAGCGCACTGCCGGTCGGCGCCCCGGCAGTCCTCTCGCACAGCACGCTCCAATCCGCGGCGGCCTCGCGCCATCCCTACGTCGAGCTGCTGTACCAGCCGCTCGGCGGATCGGACCTGGTGTGGTCGTCGTTCGACGGCTACGCGTGGGCCCGCGTCGAGGAGCCGTTCGGTCCGGGTGCGGATCCGTCCTTGTCGGTCTTCGCGGATCCCTTTCCCATGCTATGGGCCGCTTACCGCGGCGGCGAGAACAAGGCACAGGTGATGACCCGCCAGTTGAATCTGGACGGTAAATGGGTGGAACCGCAGACTATTTCGACGAGCGTCACGACCCGGTTCGGCCCCGCCCTGGCCGAAAGCAGCCTGCGGCTCTACCTCGTGGCGACCGACAACACCAATGCGCCCCCGCTGTACTGGTTGCGCAAGAACGACCAATGGACCGGGCCTCGGCGGTTGCCGGGCGCCGTATCCACCGGCACCCCGGCACTCGCGGAGTTCAACGACGACAAAGTGGTCTGCGTATACCCCTCCCATGACAGCCTCCAGGTGGCCTACGAGACCTTCGACGGCACCAGATGGGCCGCGGGCCCGCCGCTGCCGACCGGGCCGAAGCCCGCGGGCCCGCCCTCACTCGCGGTCCACGAAGGCCGGATGTACTGCAGCTACCGCGATGTCTCCGGCCGTGCCCAGCTCATGAGTTACAACGGCACGACATGGACCAGCGCGACGCCGGTCTCCGACCGGATCTACGCCCACGACCCGGCACTGGTGGCGACCGGGGGCCGGCTGTGGCTGTTCTGAACCACACCCGTCCCCGCGACCGCGCCCGCCGAGGAGGAGACCCGTCATGACCACCGACATCGCGGCACCCGATGCCGCACCGGACGAAGCCTCCCCGGCAGGCGCTTCGACCGAAGCCGGCGTGGAACTGCTGTACACGCTGTCCACAGCACCCTTCCCGGTCCAGGTGTCCGCGGCCTCCGGTGCGTACCGCCCGGCGGATATGACCCTCGTCCTCACCCGCCGCGCCGCCCGCCCGATCGAGTGCGGCGGTATCACCGTCTCCGTGCCCGTCGGCACCGCGGCCACCGCACTGGCCGCCCAGACCACCGGGATGACGGCCTCCACCGACCCGGCCGGGTGGGGCGCCACGGTCGCGGCCACCGGGGCGGTGACGTTCACCCCGCCCGGCGGCGTAGCCGAGATCGACAAGGCGAACGGTCTCGCGCTGTCGATCGCCAAAGTCCCCGTCAACCGCACCGAGGGACGCGCCCAGCTGACCGTGGCCGTACGCTGGCGGGTCCCCGGGGACCCCAGTAAGAACCCCTGGAGTACGGAGACCGTCCAGCTGCCCGTTCCGAAGTTCCCACCCACCTTCAGCCTGGGCGAACTGCGCGCGGACCCCCTGCGCGTCGCCCACGGCGGCAGTGTCGCCCTCAGCTGGCAGGTGGCGAACGGCAGCTTCCGGCTGCGCTACGACAAGGCGGACATCTCCGTCACCGACCGGGACGGCTACACCGCGCACAACATCACCCAGGACACCCTCTTCCAGCTGCGCGGCACTTCCGCGTCCGGTTCCGGAGAAGCCGAGGCGGTACGTTCGGTGTGGGTGACCGTCGACGTGCCCGACGTCGTGGTTCCGACGCTGACGGCGACCCGGGGTGTCGTCACGGACCGGCTCGCGGCCCGCACCCACACCGTGCCGGCCTTTACCGCGACCGCCATGGAACACCGTCCGGAGCTGTCCATGCGCAGCTTCGATCCGCGCCAGCGCCGCTGGAGCGAACCGGTCCGGCTGCCGTTCGGCCCCGCCGCCGCGCCGCCCGCCATCGCCGTGCGCGACGGGAAACTCCATCTTCTCTTCCGGCCGTATGGCAGCGAGCAGTTGACATGGGCGGAATACCAGGGACGCAACTGGCGGACCTTGTCCAACTCCCCCGGACCGGCTGCGGCGGCTCCGGTCGCGCTGACTGCTGCGGGCACCTCGCTGGTCTGCTCCTACCAGGCCCCCAGCGGCGAACAGTTCACCCGTACCAGCAGTGACGGCGCCTCCTGGGGCGCGGCTTCGGCGATGCCTGCCCCTACTCGTGGATCGGTATCGCTCTGCTGGGACGGCACCGCGCTGAACGCGGCGATGTGGACGCAGAATGGTGCGTTACCGATGCTGGGCCATTTCCGGCGTGATGCCCAGGGCGAGTGGCCGGTGACCTACGGCAACATGTTCCACCCCTCGGTCCACTCCCCCGAGCTCGTCCTGTGGAAGGAGAACCTGACGTGCTACTACCGTCACTTGCACGGTGAAATGTGGACACGATGGCGGCCCAAGGCCGGGCCGCCCGAGACCTGGAACGCACAGAAAGTGGATGACGTGCGAGCCTCGAGCAACGTACGGCTCGCGGTCGCGGGGACGACGCTGTACATGCTGTTCCCCGACTCCGAGGGCACGCTGCACCTGCGCTCCTCGGACGGCTCGACCTGGTCGGCAGCGGCCCCGGTAGACGCGTACCGCACCCTGGAGACCCCCGCCCTGGCCTGGTACGGCGACCGCCTGATCGCCATCGGCCGGGGAGGCGCCTGCTCGCCGTGACCCCGCCGGGACGCCACAACCCGTACGGGTACGAGTGATGGCATGCCTCCCGCCCTGGCGCACACCTTGGCCCATTGCGTCGCCCGCTGAGACACGGCCATCACACACCACCATCCCAGGCAACATCTGCGGCCCGTCCGGACGGTCCGGGGCACCGCCGCCCGGAGCTTGGTCCAGTCCCTTGACGGGCCAACTCGGCCGCCCGTTGAATGGCCCGGATCCGGAGCCCCCGGCCCCCCACAGAGCTGGACTTGACATGCACAGAACACCCTTGTCGATGTTCGCGAGCGCCATCGGCGCCGCGGCCCTCGTCCTGGCACTGCCGACCGGCGCGAGTGCCAACGTCCTGCGACTGCTGCCCCAGAACGCCGATGGCCTGGAACAGACCTTCTCCCCCGCGTACGACTACGACGGGGACGGCTGCTACGCCACCGCCGCCATCGGCGCCGACGGCACCCTCAACCCGGGCCTGCGGCTGGGCGGTGCCGTGAACGGCCACTGCCACGACCCCGCCCAACTCGCCAACGCCAACACGTACTCGCGCCAGAAGTGCAACAACGGCTGGTGCGCGGTCATGTACGCCAGCTACTTCGAGAAGGACCAGGCCACGCTGGGGCCCGCGGCCATCGGCCACACCCACGACTGGGAACACGTCGTCGTGTGGATCAACAACAACCAGGTCCGGTACGTCTCGGTGTCCCAGCACAGCGGCTATCAGGTGGCCGCCGCGTCGTCCCTCCGCTTCGACGGAACCCACCCGAAGATCGTCTACCACAAGGACGGCGTCTCGACCCACGACTTCCGCTTCGCGAACCCCAACGACGATCCGCCGGAGAATTCCACCCACGGCTGGTTCTTCCCGCGCCTCGTGGGCTGGGAAGGCTATCCGGCCGGATTTCGCGACAAGCTCATGAACGCCGATTTCGGGGCGGCCACGATCAAAATCAAGGACGGGTCCTTCAGCGACCACCTCGCCCGCTCCATGCCCGCCGCAATCGCGTTCGACCCCCGCGCCTGAGGTCGGCTCAGCTCACGGGCGCGGGAACCCACTGCCCGAGGAGGTCCGCGGCCGTCGTGATCGTCGCGACCAGGGCGAGCGAGTTGCGGATCACCTCGGCCGTGCAGGCGGCGGGCACCCCGGCGATGGCGTCGGACGGGACCACGACCCGGTAGCCGAGGTTCACCGCGTCGAAGACGGTGTTCGGAATCGCGATGTTCGAGGAGACACCGGTGACGACGAGCGTACGGACCCCGAGGTTGCGCAGCAGCGCGTCCAGGTCGGTGCCGGCCATCGGCGAGAGGCCGTGCAGCCGGCGCACCACCAGATCCTGCTCCGCGACGACGATGGGCGGCGCGACCTGCACCGCCGCACTGCCGGACAGCTGGCGCACCGGCAGTTTCGCGGCGGCCCGGAACAGCCGCGCGTTGGAGTTCGCCCCCAGCCCGTCCGGCCGCCGCTCGGCGACCGCGTGCAGCACCTGTACACCGGCCCCGCGGGCGGCGTCGACCAGCGCGGCCACCCGGCCCAGCATCCCGGAGGCCTGCGCCTCCTTGGCGAGTTCGGGCAGCGCGCTCTCCTCGCCGACGACACCGTTTTGGCACTCGACGGTGAGGAGCGCGGTGGTGGCGGGATCGAGTTCGGGCATGGCTCCCCCTGGCGTGGCGACGGAAGAGCCTTCATGATTCCTGACACATAGTCAGATGTGAAGGGGCGCGGGACGGATGGACGACACACGCTCGGAGCACACCACCCAGCGGCGGGGCCGCCGCATCATGATGACCGACGGGGAAGTGGACGCATTCCTGCGCGAGCAGCGCACCTGCCGGGTGGCCACGGTCTCCCCCGACGGGCGCCCGCACGTGGGCGCGCTCTGGTTCGCCTGGGACGGCACCTCGCTCTGGCTGTACTCGATCACGCGCAGCCGGCGCTGGTCCGACCTGCGGGGGGACCCCCGCATATCGGTGGTGGTCGACTCCGGAGAGGCGTACGACGAACTGCGCGGCGTGGAGCTGTCCGGCAGCGCCGTCTTCGTGGGCGAGGCACCACGGACGGGCGGGCCGTGCCCGGAACTGGCAGAAGCGGAACGGATCTTCCCCCTCAAGAACTTCGGCATCGAGGAGATGCCGCACGACGGGCGGCACGCCTGGATCCGCCTCACCCCGGACTCGATCGTCTCCTGGGACTTCCGCAAGATGTAGTGCCGTGGCCGGGCAGGATCCGAAAGGAAGGCAGCCGGCCTAGTACTGCGCGGCCGCCTGCCGGAGCGAGTCGACGGCGGCCCGGATGGAGGGCCGCCGGTCGGCGTCCGCGCGCCAGACGGCGTACACGTGACGGCGGACGGAGTCGGCGACCGGCAGCAGCCGGACCCCCGGCGGCACCGGACCGCGCCCCATCCGGGGGGCCACGCACACGCCGAGTCCGGCCTCGACGAAGGCGAGTTGGGTGTGGTGCTCCTCGGCGATGTGCGCGATGCGGGGCTCGATGCCGGTGCCGCGCAGCGTGTACACCAGCCATTCGTGGCAGAACTGCCCCTCGTTCCAGGAGATCCAGTCGTCATCGGCGAACTCGGCGAGGGAGATCTCGGTGCGCCCGGCCAGCGGATGCCCGGCCGGGACCGCGATGTCCACGCAGTCGTCGAGCAGATGGGCGCGGGTGAGCTCGGCGGGGACCGGCATCCGCTTGTTGTGCCAGTCGATGGCCAGGGCCAGATCGAGGTCCCCGCGGACGACCGCGGCCATGCTCTCCTCGGGTTCCTGCTCCCTGACCCGGGCCCGCAGTTCGGGATGTTCGACGCGCAGGGCGGCCAGCGCCCGGGGCAGCAGTCCGCGCATGGCGGTCGGGAAGGCGCCGATCCGCAACTCGCCCACCGCGCACCCGCGCCGGGCTTCGACATCGGCCTGCGCGAGCTCCACCTGGGAGATGATCCGGGCCGCGTGATCGGCGAGCAGCCGGCCCGCGTCGGTGAGGCGCACCCCCCGCCCGTTCTTGGCCAGCAGCGGCTGGCCGACCTCGCGCTCCAGCTTCGCCATCTGCTGCGACACGGCGGAGGTGGTGACGTGCAGTCCGTCGGCCGCGCCGCTCACCGAGCCGTGGCGGGCGAGGGCGTCGAGGGTGCGGAGCCGCTCCAGGTTCAACATGTAAGCAATGCTACGTCGTCACCGCCAACAAATCTCGCTTGTCCTAAGAGGTTGAAGTCGACAGAGTGAGCGCCATGAGCGCACCCACCACGCCCCGCCCCACCCTCTCCCCGCCGACCGCACCGGCCCGGACCGCCGGCCGCCTGGACTGGCGGATGCGCTTCGCGATCCTCTCGGTGATCTGGGGCTTCAGCTTCCTTCTGATCAAGGTGGGGACCGAGGCGTACGCGCCCTTCCAGGTCGCCCTCGGCCGGGTCTTCTTCGGTGCGCTCGCCCTGCTGACGGTCATGCTGGTCCGCCGCGAGGCGCTCCCCCGGGGCCGGCGCACCTGGGCCCACCTGACCGTCGCGGCCCTGTTGCTCAACGCGGCCCCCTTCTCCCTCTTCGCGTACGCGGAGCTGAGCATCCCCTCCAGCCTCGCGGGGATCTGCAACGCCACCTCGCCGCTGTGGGGCATGGCCCTGTCGCTGGTGGCCCTGTCCGAGGACCGCCCGACGCGCCGCCGCTTCGCGGGCCTCGGCCTCGGCTTCCTCGGCGTGCTCACCGTCCTGGGTGCCTGGCAGGGCTTCTCGGGCCTGGACGCCAAGGGCACCGCGCTCGCACTGCTCGCCTCGCTCTGCTACCCGATCGGCTGGATCTACGTCCGCCGCACCCTCGCCTCGGCCCCGGGCTCCCCGGTCGCCCTGACGGGCGCGCAGCTCCTGCTCGCCACGCTCCAACTCGCGGTGGTCAGCTCCCTGTTCACGAGCGTCCCGACGTCGTTCCCGCTGTGGCCGACGCTGTCGGTGATCGCCCTGGGCGCGCTCGGCACGGGCCTGGCGCTGCAGATGCAGTACGGCCTGGTGACGGAGATCGGCCCGACCACGGCCCAGATGGTCACCTACTTCATCCCGGTCATCGCGACCACCGCGGGCGTCCTGCTGCTGGGCGAGCAACTCCACTGGAACACCCCGGTCGGCGCCGCGATCGTCCTGACCGGAGCCGCCCTCACCCAGTCCCGCCCCACCCCGCGGGCGCCGGCGGTAGCGGCTGGGTCTCGCTGAACATCCGCGGCACGGCCGCGCGTCAGCCGAAGCGGCCGCCGCCCACCGGACGGACCGCCGCCGTCACCGCGGCCGCGAGGCCCGGCACCTCCGCGGCCGACAGCGAGGACACCGTCATACGGATCCCCGGGCCCGCCTCCATCCGGAAGCGGCTGCCCGGGGCCACCGCCCAGCCGGCCCCCATCAGCCTCGTCACCACGGCCGTCTCGTCGGCCACCGGCACCCACACGTTCATCCCGCTCCGGCCGTGCGCCCGTACCCCCCGCTCCGCCAGCGCCGCGACCAGCCCGTCCCGCCGCTCCGCGTAGGCCCGCGCCACCGCCGCCCGGTCCACCGCCCCGGAACGCCACAGCTCCACCATCGCGTACTGGAGCAGCCGGCTCACCCACCCCGCGCCCAGCCGCTGCCGTCCCCGCAGCCGGTCCAGCGTGACGGCGTCACCGGTCAGCACCGCCAGCCGCAGGTCCGGGCCGTACGCCTTCGCCGTCGAGCGGATCAGCGCCCAGTGCCGGGTCACCCCGCCCAGGGTGTGCAGCGGGACGTCCACGATGCCGTGCGCGTGGTCGTCGCCGATGACCAGTACGTCCGGGTGGCCCGCCAGCAGCGCCCGCAGCTCCGCCGCGCGCCCCTCGCCCACCGCCGCGCCCGTCGGGTTCTGCGCCCGCGCCGTCACGATCAGCGCCCGCGCCCCCGCTTCCAGCGCCCGTGCCACCGCGTCCGGAACCGGGCCGTCGTCGTCCACCGCCATCGGCAGCGCGCGCAGCCCCAGCGCCGGAACCAGGTCCAGCACCCCGCCCCAGCCCGGGTCCTCCACCGCCACCGCGTCCCCCGGCCGCAGGTGCGCGACCAGCACCCGCTCGACCCCGTCCAGAGCCCCCGAGGTCACGGCCACCGGCCCGGCGGGCACCCCGTCGGCGTCGAAGTCGGCCCTGGCGAGGGCCGCCAGCTCCGGGGCGACCGGGTCGTCCCCGTACAGGGTCGGCGCCTGCGCGTACCGTCGCGCCGCCTCGGCGAGCGCCGCGTCCAGCGCGGGCAGCAGCCGTACATCCGGATTGCCCGAGGCGATGTCGCGGACCCCCGCCGGTACGGCCATCCGTAGCTCGTCCCGGGGCGCACTCGCCGGTCGGGCGCGCACCCGGCTGCCGCGCCGCCCGTCGGTCTCGATGACCCCGCGCTCGCGCAGCGTCCGGTACGCCGCGGCCACGGTGTTGGGATTCACCCCCAGCGCACCGGCCAGCTCCCGCATCGGCGGCAGCACCGCTCCCGGCGCCAAGGCGCCCGAGCCCACGCCCGCCTCGACACTGGCCGCGATGTCCGATGCGCGCCGCCCTGCAATCCGATAGTCTCCTAGCACAAACCACATTATGCACTAGTACAACGGAGTCCGCACCATGAGCGCCACGACCGCGACGGAGAAGACCACTTCGGCCGACAGCCCGGCCCGGGAGACGGGCGACGACCGGTACGCCCCCACGGACCGCACCGTGCCCACCCGCTCCCGCGACCGCGCGCGCTACGACCGCGAGACGGTGCACTCGATACTCGACCAGGCCTACATCTGCCACCTCGGCTTCGTCCGCGACGGCGCCCCGGTGGTCCTGCCCACCCTCTTCGGCCGGGTCGGCGAGACCCTGTACATCCACGGTTCCACCGGATCGCGCCCGCTCCTCGCCGCCGGCAAGAGCGACCCGGGCCTGCCGGTCTGCGTGACGGTGACCCACGTCGACGCACTGGTGCTGGCCCGCTCGGCCTTCCACCACTCCCTCAACTACCGCTCGGTGGTCGTCCACGGCACCGCCTACCAGGTCACCGATGAGGCGGAGTGCCGGATGGCGCTCGACGCCCTCGTCGACCAGGTCGTACCCGGCCGCTCCGCCGACTCCCGGCCCGCCAACGCAAAGGAGCTCGCGGCCACGGCCGTGATCCGCCTGGACCTCACCGAGGTGTCCGCGAAGCTGCGCACGGGCGGGCCGAACGACGACGCCGAGGACCTCGGCCTGCCCTACTGGTCGGGCGTGGTCCCGGTCGCACCCGCCTACGGAGCGCCCGTCCCGGCCGCCGACCTGGCCCCCGGCATCGTCGCGCCGGACTACCTCGCGGCGCTCTGAACAGCAGGGGCGGGCCGGACCACCGGCCCGCCCGCGGGCCGCCGCGCCTCGGCCGCGATCAGCGCGCCCACCGCCGTCAGCAGCAGTACGGTTCCCAGCACCACGGCGCCGGTCAGCCGCTCGCCGAGCAGCAGGACGGCGATCACCGCCGCGCTGACCGGCTCGATCAGCATGATCACCGACACCGTGGCGGCCCGTACCGCGGCGGCCCCGGTGAAGTAGAGCGCGTACGCGAGCGCCGTCGGCACGGTGGCCACGTACACCAGCAGCCACAGCACCCGCGCCGGTTCCGCGGTGTGCGGCAGCGCCCCCTCCACGACCGCGAGCGGCAGCAGGCACACCGTGCCCACCGCGACCGACCAGGCGGTGGTGACCAGCGGGTCCCCGCCGATCCCGCGCTGCCCGAGCCACCGGGCCCGCAGCGTCATCCCCGCGTACCCGGCGGCCGACAGCAGCGCGAGGCCGACGCCGAGCGGCCGCACCTCGCCGCCCCCGCTGCCCAGGACGAGCACGGCCAGGCCGGCCAGTGCCCCGCCGACGGCGGCCGCACCGCCCCGGCCGAGCCGCTCGCCCATCCAGTGGCGCGCGCCGAGCGCGATCAGTACGGGTCCGGCGCCGAGGGTGACCACCGTGCCGACGGCGAGGCCGGTCTCCCGCACGGCTGCGAAGTACGCGGACTGGAAGAGGGTGAACAGCAGTCCGGTCCCGATCAGGGACCGCGCCGACGGCCGCGCGACCACCGCCCGGGCCCCGGCCCGGGGCCGGCGTACGGCGAGCACGGCGAGCAGCACCGCCAGGCCGCCCGCGCACCGCCAGAACGAGAGGGCCAGCGGGCCGAGGTCACTGGCCAGGAAGAGCAGGGAGGCGGCCGCCCCGGCGGTTCCCCAGGCGGCTCCGGCGACGACGAGGTAGAGCAGATTGCGCCCGGCAGCGGGCGAATGGTTCGACACGAAAGTCTCCGCGCATGCGTGAAGTGAGGGGTGAAGGAAGCCGGTCATCACTTCGCGGGCAGCGCGAACCCGCCCGGGAACTCCCGGGCCGGGTCATCTGCGCAAGGCAGCCGCCCGCGCTAGGCGGCGGGAGGCGGAAGCACGGTCGAATGCATGATCGGCAGCCTAGGCCTTGGCCGTCACGCGGTCCAGTACGGCCGGATCCGCAGCCCCCGGCGGGGTCGGCCGCGAGGTCTGCGCGATGAAGGCACCGCCCAGCACCAGCGCGCCGCCGACGATCTGCGGGGTGGAGAGGTGTTCGCCGAGCAGCACCCAGGCCAGCACGGTCGCGACGACGGCCTCCAGGCAGGCCACCACGCCGGCGATCTGCGGCGACAGCTTGCGCACGGACACCACGCCGGTCAGGTACGCGAACACGGTCGCGATCAGCACCACCCAGCCCAGCAGGACGGGCGCCGGCACCGTCAGGTCGCCGACCGCGGCGTCCGAGCCCAGGATCTGCCAGTCGATCTGCCACGGCCGGGCGATCACGGTCATCACCAGCGCGCCGACGATCATGCCGTACGCGATCACGCCGAGCGGGTCGGGCACGTCGTCCCCGTCGGTGCCCTGGTCGGCGAAGACGAAGTAGAACGCCTGGCAGCAGGCGGCGGCGACACCGAGCAGCACGCCGACCAGGTCCAGGCTCAGCCCGGCCCAGATCTCGACCACGCACGCCAGACCCACGACGGCGACGGCCGCCCCGGTCGCGGCGGCCCGCGTGACCGGCTTGCGCTGCACGAAGCGGATCCAGCCGAGGAGCAGCGACGGGCCGAGGTACTCCAGCAGCAGGGCCACGCCCACCGGGATCCGGGACAGGGAGGCGAAGTAGAAGGCCTGCACACCCGCCACCGCGACGAGTCCGAAGCCGGCGAGCAGCAGGGGCTTGCGGCGTATGAGGTCACGGTGGCGCCAGGCCAGCGGGGACAGGACGAGCGCCGCTCCGGCCACCCTGAGCCACACCATGTGCAGCGGGTCCAGACCCGCCTCGATCAGCGGCTTCGCCGCGACCCCGGAACCACCGAACGCAACTGCCGAGACGAGGGCGAGGCCCAGCCCGGCGTTCTTCCCTGACGCTTGCATCCGGACATCATGACAGGGCCCGTCAGGACCAATGAGCACGTGACACCTGTTGAGACGTACCTGACACTCCGCGCTCCCCAGAACCCAATATCTGACAGGTCGTCAGTCTTGAATGTTCCGTCCGCCGGGGCTACCTTCCGCCGCACGTACCTGACGAGAAGGGGTGGTCGCATGGCTGAAGTCACCGCGGAATCACGCATCGAGGCGCCCGCCGCCAAGCTGTGGGCCCAGCTGACGGACTGGGACGCGTACGGCCAGTGGAGCATGACCCACACCAACTTCCCGAAGGGCGGTCCCGAGACCCTCGCGGTCGGGGCCACCTTCGCCGAGAACATGAAGATGATGGGCTTCCCGGCCGAGGTCCTGTGGACCGTCTCGGAGCTGGAGGACGAGCGCGTCTTCGCCATCACCGGCAAGGGCCCGATGGGCGTGGCCGTCCTGACCCGCTACACCCTGACCCCGGACGGCGGAGCCACCACGGTCCGCATCGACGGCGAGTTCACGGGGGCCGCCGTCTCCCTCATGGCGGGCAAGCTCAAGGACTCGGCGACGGCCGCGCTGAACGAGTCGCTGCGCAAGCTCGCCGGCCTGGCCGCCTGACCCCGCCGCCCCCGGGCACGTCCGTACGCAGGACAGCGCGCCCCGCGAGAAGGCTCGCGGGGCGCGCTGCTGCGCACACCGCGCAGTGGGGGGGTCCGGCCGGACTCAGTGCTCGTCGGCCAGGATCAGGTAGAGCTTCTTGCGGGCGTCGTTGATGACCGCGAGGGCCTTCTCCCGCTGCGCGGGGGTGCCGGTCTTGAAGACCTGGCCGAAGGCTTCCATCAGGCCGAAGCCGGCCGTCCGGATCTCGCTCATCGCCTCGAAGTCGAAGCCTCGCCCGGCCTCCGCCCAGGGGGCGTCCGGGCCCGACTCGGCCTCGGTGCGGCCGGCGTCGGTGAGCGTGAACAGCTTCTTGCCGCCCTCGCTCTCGTTGGTGATGAGCCCCTCGTCCTCGAGCAGTTGCAGGGTCGGGTAGACCGACCCCGGGCTGGGCTTCCAGGCCCCGCCGCTGCGCTCGCCGATCTCCTGGATCATCTCGTAGCCGTGCATCGGCCGGTCGGTGAGCAGCGCCAGGATCGAAGCGCGCACGTCACCCCTCCGGGCCCGGCCGCGCGGTCCGCCGCGTCCGCCCCGCCCACCGAAGGGCCCGCCACCGAAGGGCGGCCCGAACGGCCCGAAGGCGGCGCGCCGCCCCATGAACTCCTCCCGACGCTCCGGCCCGCAGTGGCCGTGGCCCCGTCCGTGCTCGTGCTCGTTGCCGTGCCCGTTGCCGTGTCCGTGTGAACGCATGACTGCGCTCCTTTCGCCATTCGTTTTCGTGTCATCGGTGTTCCGATGCCTCAACTATCGTTGACCCATCGCGATGCGTCAACGATATATCGGAAACTCCTCAACGAACACCGCGCCCACGCCTCTGACCAGGCCAGTCATCCCGGATTGGCCTTGGCCCACGTCACAGGACCGGCCTACGGTCGGGACCATGCGCATCCGAATCGTCGACGCCTTCACCGATCGCCCGTTCCGCGGGAACCCCGCCGGAGTCCTGCTCCTCGACGGCGTCTTCCCCTCCGACACCTGGCTCCAGCAGGTCGCCGCCGAGGTCAACCTCTCCGAGACGGCCTTCGCCCACCCCCTGCCGCCCGGCGGGCACGCCGACTGGGCGCTGCGCTGGTTCACCCCGGCCGGCGAGGTCGACATGTGCGGACACGCCACGCTCGCCACCGCCCACGTCCTGAACGAGGACAGCCTCGCGACGACCGGCCGCCCCTCGGGGCCGGTCCGCTTCGCCGCACGCTGCGGCATCCTCACCACCGGGTTCGCCCCGGACGGCACGGTCACCATGGACTTCCCGACGTCCTCGCTGACCCCGGTCGCGCCGGTCCCCGAGGTGCGGGACGCCCTGGGCGTCCCGGTCACATCGGTCCACGACACCTCGGCCCACATCGGTGACCTGGTCGTCGAGCTGACGGACGAGCGGGCGGTACGCGAACTCGCGCCCGACCTGAACGCCCTGCGCGGCTACTCCCGGCGCGGGGTCATCGTCACCGCGGCCGCCGAGGACCCCGCGCGGGGGTACGACTTCGTCTCCCGCGGCTTCTTCCCCGCCTTCGGCATCGACGAGGACCCGGTCACGGGCAGCGCCCACACCGCACTGGCCCCCTTCTGGGCCCGGCGCCTGGGCCGCGACGAACTCGTCGGCCTCCAGGGCGGAGCCCGCCGGGGCCTGGTCAGGGTGCGCCTCGCGGGCGACCGCACGCTGCTCACCGGCCACGCCGTCACCGTCATCGACGGCGAGCTGCTGGCCACCCCCTGAACGAAGCCGGCCGCAGCAGCCGCGGCCGCTGCAGCCCCGGCCGCTACGGCGTGGGCAGCCAGCCCACCTTGCCCGCGAGCAGGGCGTACCCGCCGAAGGCGACGATGTCGAGCAGCGCGTGCGCGACGACCAGCGGCCCGACCCGGCCCCAGCGGCGGTAGGCCAGCACGAAGACGACGCCCATCACCATGTTGCCGATGAAGCCGCCGATGCCCTGGTAGAGGTGGTACGAGCCGCGCAGCACGGAGCTGGCCAGCAGCGCGGCCGTCGGCGACCACCCCAGCTGGTCCAGCCGGCGCAGCAGGTACGCCAGCACGATGACCTCCTCCACCACGGAGTTCTGCACCGCGGAGAGGATCAGCACGGGGAACTTCCACCACACGTCGGGCAGCGCCTCCGGCACCACCGTCAGGTTGAAGCCGGTCGCCCGCGCCCCGAGGTAGAAGGCCAGCCCCGCGCTCCCGATCCCGGCCGCGACGAGCGCACCGCGGCCCAGGTCCGGCCAGGGCCGGGTGCGGTCGAAGCCGAGTACCCGCAGGCCCGGCGCGCCCTCGCGGGTCAGCAGGTGCGCGACCAGCAGTACGGGAACCAGCGCCGACGCGATCCCGAACAGCTGCCAGGCCAGGTCGAGCCAGGGCCGGCCGGGGGCGTACGAGCCGTTGAGCGTGGCGGCCTGGTCCTTGAGCCCGCCCGGCTTGGTCAGCGAGCCGATGAAGCTGATCAGCGCCGAGACGCCGCTCGCGCCCAGCGACAGCGCCAGCACGAGCAGCGTCTCGCTGCGCAGGACCACCCGCCCGTCCCCGCGCAGGCGCGACTCCCCCACGACCGCTTCCGGCTCCGTCCGCACGCCAGACTCCCGTCCCGCCATCCCGTTCCGACGACCCCATACTGCCTCGTCGCACGGCCGGGCGGGCGGCGCCCGGTCAGCGCCCGGCGGCGGCCGCCGTGCTCACCTCCTCCTCCGCCAGGCCCACCGGCCAGGTGTGCACCGGGTCACCCCGGTGCATCAGCTCGCTGTAGCGACGCGTGGTCGCGGCCAGCGCCGCGTCCCGCTCCAGCCCGGCCGCGAGCGCCCGGTGGTAGGTCTCCACCTGCCAGGTCGCCCCGTTCGCCCGGCGCCGGCACCGCTCCTCGATGATGCCGAGGTAGTGGTCCCGGTCGGCGGGCTCGATGCCCCAGGCGTCCAGCCCGGCGGCCGCCATCGGCAACAGCTCGTCCAGCACCAGCCGTACGGCGGGCACGCTCGCCAGCCCCCCGCCGCCGCCCCGGCCCCGGCGCGGCCAGCGGATCCGCGCGTCGATCCCGTACCGGCAGGCCGCGTCGAAGTTGGCCTCCGCCTCCGCGAACGGCAGCCGGCTCCACACCGGGCGCTGCTCGTCCGCGAGGGTGCGCACGAGTCCGTAGTAGAAGGCGGCGTTGGCGACGACGTCGGCCACGGTGGGCCCGGCCGGCAGCACCCGGTTCTCCACCCGCAGGTGCGGCACCCCGTCGGCGACCCCGTACACGGGCCGGTTCCACCGGTACACCGTGCCGTTGTGCAGGACCAGCTCCTGCAGGCTCGGCACCCCGCCCTGCGCGAGCACCCGCAACGGCTCCTGCTCGTCACAGATCGGCAGCAGGGCCGGGAAGTAGCGGACGTTCTCCGCGAACAGCTCGTACGCCGAGTCCACCCACCGCTCCCCGAACCAGGTACGCGGCCTCACCCCCTGTGCCTGGAGCTCGGGCGGCCTCGTGTCGGTGGCCTGCGTGAACAGCGGCGGCCGCGACTCCCGCCACAGCTCCCGCCCGAACAGGAAAGGCGAGTTGGCGCCGACCGCTATCTGTACGGCGGCCACCGCCTGCGCGGCGTTCCACACGTCGGCGAACCGGGCCGGCGTCACCTGCAGATGCAGTTGTACGGAGGTACAGGCGGCCTCCGGCACGATCGACCCGGAAGTCCAGGTCAGCCGCTCGACCCCGTCGATGTCGAGCGTGAAGTCCTCACCGCGCATCATCAGGATCTGCTCGTTCAGCAGCGAGTAGCGGTCCACCGCCGACAGGTTGGCGGTGACCAGGTCCTCGCGCGAGATCGTCGGCAGAATACCGATCATCACCACCCCGGCATCGATCAGGGAAGCCTGCCGGTGGGCATAGCCCAGTCCCGCGCTCAGCTCCTCCGCGAGCTGGTCGAAAACCCGGCCGCCGAGCCAGTGCGGAAGTACGTTCACCTCCAGGTTGAACATTCCCAGTTCGGTCTGGAAATCGGGGCTGGCAATCCGCTCCAGAACCTGTGCATTCACCATTCTCGGCAAACCGTCGGCACCCGCGAGATTCAACTCGATCTCAAGCCCCATCATGTTCTTGGGGCGATCGAACCTCTTCTCCGCCAGAAGCCGCTCCAGTCCCTCCAAGCACTCGTGAAGCTTCCTCCGATACCGTTGCCGATCGGACAGGTCGAATCCGCCTGCCACGACCTTCTCCCCCATCGAAGCGTCCCTCCTCGAGTGGGCCTGGCCCGGCACTCCCCAGGCGCGCGTTACGGTCGATGATGCCCCGACGGTGTGATCGATAACGCGGCGGGGGCGTGAGTGGCGGGGAGCGCGCGCCGGTTTGGCCGACAGGCTCTTCGGCACATTCCGGTGGCAAGTCACCTCATGCAAATTCCGCATCGACTTTGCCAGTATCGGATAACAGGCGCTTTCCAGCCGAGCGCCGTTCCGGTAGCCTCCAAGGTCAGCGCGGCATGTTTGCGCGCCACCGGCATGAAAGCCATGACAGTGGGACCGGTAAGCGCCTTGTCAGCAATAGGCGGGACAGCTAGCCGAAACACTGCGTGAACACATGTCGTATAAACTCCGCAAACGAGGCAGAGAGTTGGCGCGCGGCCATTGCCCCTCAGCCCCCCTCTGGCCCCAGAATGCGACAGCGCCGTCCCCGCACCTTCCCCCGATCCACAGGTCTCCCAAGTGAGAGGCGACCCACCATGCCGCTGCATGTCCCTCCGGCCCCCGCGCCCGCCCTGCGCAGCGTCCTCGCGGCACTCGCGTCCCCCACCGCCGTCCACGAGGCACACACTCCCGCGTTGCGCGCCCTCCAGGGGCCGATGACCGCCGAACTGCCGCTCCCCGTCCACGTCCTGGACCGGCTGAACGTCTCCCAGCTGGCGGCCGGCGGCAGGCCGCCCCGTACCCGGCTGACGGGCTGGCGGTTCCTGATCCGCAGCGGGGACCGCTACGTCGCGGCGGCCGACACCAGGCTCACCCCGGACGGCTGGGCCTTCTCCCACTTCTTCGAGGGCCCGTACGTCGCGGCCACCGAACGCGCCCTGCGCCAGGCCGAGTCGCTGGGGAAGAACTATCAGCCGCGGCTGCTGTCCGTACCGGAGCTGTACATGCTGACCCTGTGGCTGCACGGGGCGGTGGGCGCCGACGCCTCCGCCGGACTGCCGGCGGCCGCGGACCTGCTGGTCCCGCTGGCACCCGCCCCGCCCGGCATCGCCGCGTACCGGCCGCATCCGGTGTCCGAGCTGCTGCCCGTGCTGACCCACCGGCTCACCCCGCCGGCGCCGCCGCTGCCGCCCTCGCTGGCCGCCCCGGCCGCCTGATCCGGGCCGATGGCCGATACTGCCCATTCGGCCTAGCCCACTGGGACCACTCGCGAACCACCCGAAATGACAGGTGAGTTGACCTGAACCGCCCGCACGAGTGATGCGTCATCAATCTATGAGGACAGCTGCCGGGAAATCCCTGCGGAGGGAAGTCCGTAGGGCAACACTGGGACCCTGACCAAACCAAGACGTTGATACGGGGGGCGGCCATGAACAACGCATCGAGCCGCAGCACACAGACCACACCGCAGCGAAAGAACGCATCCATGTGCCAGCACAAGCCAGCATGCCCGTCTGCCGACTCCGCCGACCGTGAGGCCGCGCACCCTGTGGCCACCCACCCGGAGCAGGGCTGGAGCCTGCTGTGCAACGGTGTCCTGCTCTTCGAGGACACCGGCGAGCTGCTGCCGGACGGCCAGATCATCGCCCCGCACCGCACGCTCGCGGCGGCGTAACAGCACGAAAAGGGGCCGGCCCAGGAGCACGAAGCTCCCGGACCGGCCCCTTCGTCATGCCTAGTTGTCGTACTCGTCCAGCGGCGGGCAGGAGCAGACCAGGTTGCGGTCACCGAAGGCGCCGTCGATCCGGCGCACCGGCGGCCAGTACTTCTCCGCGGCCGACACCCCGCCGGGGAAGACGGCCTCGTCCCGGGTGTACGGGTGGTTCCATTCGCCGCCCAGCGCCGCCGCCGTGTGCGGGGAGTTGGCCAGCGGGTTGTCGTCCACCGGCCACTCGCCGGCCGCGACCCGCTCGATCTCGCCGCGGATGGCGATCATCGCATCGCAGAAGCGGTCGATCTCGGCGAGGTCCTCGGACTCCGTCGGCTCGATCATCAGGGTGCCGGCCACCGGGAAGGACATCGTCGGCGCGTGGAAGCCGTAGTCGATCAGGCGCTTGGCGATGTCGTCCACGCTGACCCCCGTCGCCTTCGACAGCGGGCGCAGGTCGATGATGCACTCGTGCGCGACCAGGTCGCCCGGACCGGTGTAGAGCACCGGGTAGTGCGGCTCCAGGCGCTTGGCGATGTAGTTCGCACCCAGCACGGCCACCTGGGTGGCGCGCTTGAGGCCCTCGCCACCCATCAGGCGTACGTACGACCAGGAGATCGGCAGGATGCCGGCCGAACCCCACGGCGCGGCCGAGATCGGGCCGACGCCCGTCTCGGGGCCGGCGGTCGGCTGCAGCGGGTGGTTCGGCAGGTACGGGGCCAGGTGCGCCCGGACGCCGACCGGGCCGACGCCCGGACCGCCGCCGCCGTGCGGGATGCAGAAGGTCTTGTGCAGGTTCAGGTGCGAGACGTCGCCGCCGAAGTGACCCGGCTTGGCCAGGCCCACCAGGGCATTGAGGTTGGCGCCGTCCACGTAGACCTGGCCGCCGGCCTCGTGCACCTGGGCGCAGATCTCGGCGACGTGCTCCTCGAACACACCGTGGGTCGAGGGGTAGGTGATCATCAGCACGGCGAGCTCGTCGCGGTACTGCTCGATCTTGGCGCGCAGGTCGGCCGCGTCCACCTCGCCGTCGTCGGCGGTCTTGACGACGACGACCTTCATGCCGGCCATCACGGCGCTGGCGGCGTTGGTGCCGTGCGCGGAGGACGGGATGAGGCAGATGGTGCGCTGCTCGTCACCGTTCGCACGGTGGTACGCGCGGACCGCGAGCAGACCGGCGAGCTCACCCTGGGAACCGGCGTTCGGCTGGATGGAGACCTTGTCGTAACCGGTGACCTCGCAGAGACGTTCCTCCAGCTCGGTGATGAGCGTGAGGTACCCCTCGGCCTGGTCCACCGGGGCGAACGGGTGCAGCTGGCCGAATTCGGGCCAGGTGACCGGCTCCATCTCGGTTGTCGCGTTGAGCTTCATGGTGCAGGAGCCCAGCGGGATCATGCCGCGGTCCAGCGCGTAGTCCTTGTCCGAGAGCTTGCGCAGGTAGCGCAGCATCGCGGTCTCGGAACGGTGCTGGTGGAACACCGGGTGCGTCAGGTACGCGTCCGAGCGCAGCAGCCCCTCGGGCAGCGTGTCGGCGGTGGTCTCGTCGAGCGCCTCGATGTCGGCGCTGACGCCGAAGGCGGCCCAGACGGCCTCGATGTCGGCGCGCAGGGTCGTTTCGTCGCAGGAGACGGAGACGAGGTCGGCGTCGACCTGGTACAGGTTGACCCCGCCCTCGCGGGCGGCGGCGATGACCTCGGCCGCGCGGCCCGGCACCCGGGCGGTGATGGTGTCGAAGTACGCGCCGTGCACGACCTCGACCCCGCCCGCGGTCAGACCGGCGGCGAGCAGGGCCGCGTAGCGGTGGGTGCGGCGGGCGATCGTCCGCAGCCCGTCCGGCCCGTGGTAGACGGCGTACATGCCGGCCATGACGGCGAGCAGCACCTGAGCGGTACAGATGTTGCTCGTGGCCTTCTCGCGGCGGATGTGCTGCTCACGGGTCTGCAGGGCCAGGCGGTAGGCCTTGTTGCCGTCCGCGTCCACCGAGACGCCGACGAGGCGGCCGGGCAGCGAGCGGGCGTGCTTGGCCTGGACGGCCATGTAGCCGGCGTGCGGACCGCCGAAGCCCATCGGCACACCGAAGCGCTGCGTGGTGCCGACGGCGATGTCCGCGCCCAGCTCACCGGGGGAGGTCAGCAGGGTCAGGGCGAGCAGGTCGGCCGAGACGGTGACGATGGCACCGAGCTCGTGCGCCTGGTCGATGACCGGCTTGATCTCCCGCACGGCGCCGGAGGCGCCCGGGTACTGGAGCAGTACGCCGAACACACCGCGCTCGGCGATCTCCGCGGGAATGCCCTCGGACAGGTCGGCGACGACGATCTCGACCCCGACCGGCTCGGCGCGGGTCTCGATCACGGCGATGGTCTGCGGCAGCGCGTCGGCGTCGATCAGGAAGACGCCGTCCTTGACCTTGCCCACGCGGCGGGCCAGGGACATGGCCTCGGCGGCCGCGGTGCCCTCGTCGAGCAGCGAGGCGCCGGAGGTCGGCAGACCGGTCAGGTCGGCGACGACGGTCTGGAAGTTCAGCAGCGCCTCGAGGCGGCCCTGCGAGATCTCGGGCTGGTACGGCGTGTACGCGGTGTACCAGGCCGGGTTCTCCATCACGTTGCGCAGGATCACCGGCGGCGTGAAGGTGCCGTAGTAGCCCAGGCCGATCATCGGGGAGAGGACCTGGTTGCGGTCCGCGAGGAGCCGCAGCTCGGCCAGCACCTCGGCCTCGGTGCGCGCCTCGGGCAGGTTCAGCGCGGCAGCGGTCTTGATCACATCCGGTACCGCGGCGGCGGTCAGTTCGTCCAGGGAGCCGTAGCCCACCTGGGCGAGCATCTTCGCCTGCGCCTCGGCATCCGGGCCGATGTGGCGCTGCTCGAAGGGGATGCCTCGCTCCAGCTGAGAGAGCGGAATGCGGTTGGCGGTCATGTACGGAGGCCTCCTGGTCGTACGACCTGCGAGGGGCACCACGGCGCGGGCACCCGGACGGCCTCCCCCTCTGTCATCTCAACCTGAGAGCTTCACCGGAGTCGCGGGCAGGCCCGTGAGCTCCGGCTTTCACCGTCGGTGAGGAGGGGAACCGGCACTGCGCGCCCGGTACCCGCCCCTGCTTTCCAGAGTGGCCTCGTCGCGTGCGGTACGTATGCCTGAGAGATTCCGGGGAGGATTTGCTCCTTCGGCGCCTCCGTCACGTTCACTCGGAGGACTCTCCCGCACAGGGTCAACAGCCGTCACCCAGCCTACCAGCGAGGATCTGGGCACTCCCTCGAGTGGCCCCCTCTCCGAATATGCACTTTTGTAGTCATTACGGAGGAGTTGCGACCAATTGGAGGGACCGTGCAGACCGACATCGATCCGCGCAGCCTGATCGGCCGCAAGGCGTTCGACCGCAATGGGACCAAGATCGGCACCATCGACGAGGTCTACCTCGACGATGCCACAGGAGTTCCGGAATGGGCCGCCGTCCGGACCGGCCTGTTCAGCCGGGACGCCTTCGTCCCCCTGGAACCGAGCGAGCTGGTGGGCGACACCCTGCGGGTGCCCTTCGAGCGCTCGCTCATCCGCGACGCCCCGGACTTCGGCGTCGGCCGCCACCTCTCCCCCGAACAGGAGCTGCAGCTCTACCACCACTACGGCCTGGACATCGCCGTCCCCTCCGACTTCCAGCGCGACTTCGGACGCCTGGCCGGCGAGGACACCCCTTAGGGATCACGCCTCCGGGATCACGCCTCCGGGATCACGCGACTCCCCGACGAGGGGCAGCGGATCGGACGGCTCCAGCTCGGGGTCGTCCACCAGGAACGTCCGCACCCGGCCCGGCCGCGACCCGGGCCGCTCGAACCGTACGGTCACCCGCCCGACCCCGCTGCCCTGCACCCACCCGGGCCCGTACACCGCGTGCAGTACGTCGCTCCCGGCCGCCCAGCGGCGCTCGGGAGCGGGCTCGGGGTCCGCGGGCCCCGGGGTCTCGCCCGGGCCCCCGCCCGGCCCCGTGCCACCGCCGTCGGCGGCGTCCTTCACCCCGTCGGCCGCACCGGCCGCACCGGCCGCGCCAGCCGCACCGGCCCCCAGGGCCCCACCGGCCTCGTCCTCCCCGTCGGCCACGGTGACCAGCGACGCGGCCTGGGCGAAGAGGTCCTCCTGCGTGTAGTCCGCCAGCCCCGTCACCCCCACCCCCAGCAGCCGCACCCCGCCCGTGGTGTCCACCGACTCCAGCAGCCGCGCGGCCGCCTCCCGGACCACCCCCGGGTCGTCCGTCGGCCCGCGCAGCGTCTCGGACCGGGTCAGCGTCGAGAAGTCGTACCGGCGCACCTTCAGCACGATCGTGCGCCCCGAGTGCCCCGACTCCCGCAGCCGTCGCACACACCGGTCGGCGAGCCGCTGCACCTCGCCCCGGATCCGCACCCGGTCGTGGATGTCCACGTCGAAGGTGTCCTCGACCGACACCGATTTCGCATCGCGCTCGGCCACCACCGGCCGCTCGTCCAGCCCCAGCGCCATCCGGTACAGCCCGACCCCGTGCGAGCGCCCCACCATCCGGACCAGCTCGTCCTCACCCGCCTCGGCGAGCTCCCCCACCGTGGTGATCCCGGCCCGCCGCAGGTGTTCCCCGGTGGCCGGCCCCACCCCGGGCAGGGTCCGTACCGACATCGGCGCGAGCAGCTCGCGCTCCGTGCCCACCTCGATCAGCAGCAGACCGTTCGGCTTGGCCTCCTCGGAGGCCACCTTGGCCAGCATCTTGGAGCCGGCGAGCCCCACCGACCCGCTGAGCCCGGTCGCGGCCCGGATGTCCGCCCTGAGCCGCTCACCCACCACCCGCGCGCCCTGGGCGTCGAAGGCGACCCCGCCGGCCTCCAGGTCCACGAAGGCCTCGTCCAGGCTGAGCGGCTCCACCAGCGGCGACAGCTCCCGCAGCAATGCCATGACCACGTCGCTGACCGCCCGGTACAGGCTGAAGCGCGGGATGAGATAGGCGCCGTTCGGGCACAGCCGGCGCGCCTGGGCCGTCGGCATCGCCGAGTGCACCCCGAAGCGCCTGGCCTCGTACGAGGCGGTCGCGACGACCCCGCGCGGCCCGAGCCCGCCGACGATGACGGCCTTGCCGCGCAGGCTCGGCTTCGCCGCCTGCTCCACGGCGGCGTAGAAGGCGTCCATGTCCAGGTGCAGGATCGTCGGGGCGGCTCTCACAGCACCGATGCTGCACTACGCCACTGACAATCCGGTGGCGGGACCCGGTCCGCCTCAGACGGCCCGGTTGCGGCGCGCGGCGAGCTCGTCGGACGGGTTGTGCCCGACCACCGTCTCGCCGGTGTCCACGCGCTCCCCGTGCAGCTGCGAGAGGGCGTTCTCGACGTCCCGCCAGACCACGCCGACGGCGATGCCGAAGACGCCCTGCCCGCCCTGGAGCAGGCTCACCACCTGGTCCGGCGAGGTGCACTCGTACACGGTGGCGCCGTCGCTCATCAGCGTCATGCGCTCAAGGTCCGAGAAACCGCGGTCGCGCAGGTGCTGCACGGCGGTGCGGATGTTCTGCAGCGCCACCCCGGTGTCGAGGAAACGCTTGACGATCTTGAGGACGACGACGTCCCGGAAGCTGTACAGCCGCTGCGCGCCCGCCCCGTACGCGGGACGCACGCTCGGCTCCACCAGCCCCGTACGCGCCCAGTAGTCCAGCTGCCGGTACGTGATGCCGGCCGCGGCGCACGCCGTCGGCCCCCGGTATCCCACCTGCTCGGGCGCCGGCTCGCCGCCCACCGGTCCGACCGGCGTCGACTCCGGCTGGCGGCGCGCGGAGCCCACCGCACCGCCGTGCAGCGGGTACGGTCCACCGTCACTCCGTGCGGGGGTGCCCCCGGTCGTACCGTCGCCCGTGATCCTCACGCCGACCCTCCGTCCTTGACCTGCCACCTCGAAGGTAGGCAGTCACCAGGGGTGCGTCAACGATCGCCACACTCGGCACGCCGAGTGATAATCACCCTGAGAGTGGTTTCCCGTACCCCGCTGCCGGGAAAGGCTAATCGAATGGGCTGAATTTTCCTGGAGGACGCCCAGAGGATGCCCGGGCCGAGGCGGTCACTGGGGCCCGGTACCGAAGTCCTCCGGCGAGATCTGGTCGAGGAACTCGCGGAACTTCTCCACCTCGTCCTCCTGCTCGTCCGGAATGGCGATTCCGGCGTCGTCCAGCACGCCGTCACTGCCGTAGATCGGCGTCCCCGTCCGCAGGGCCAGCGCTATGGCGTCGGAAGGGCGCGCGCTCACCTCGACCCCGCTGGCGAAGACGAGCTCCGCGTAGAAGACGCCCTCCCGCAGATCCGTGATCCGGACCTCGGTGAGCTCCTCGCCGATCGCTTCCAGCACGTCCTTGAACAGGTCATGCGTCAGCGGCCGGGCAGGGGCCATCCCCTGCTGCGCGAAGGCAATGGCGGTCGCCTCCCCTGGTCCGATCCAGATGGGGAGGTACCGGTCGCCTCCCACTTCACGCAGGAGCACGATCGGTTGGTTCGAGGGCATTTCCACCCGGACACCCACAACGTCGAGCTCATTCACACAGCAACCCTAGGACCTGCTCGGCCGGTTTGGGTAGTCGGGCTCCCCCAAGGCGCCTCCCGGGCTCCCCCCGGCGACCCCTGGGAGGCCGCCGCAGCTCAGGACAGCCGCACCCCGAGAGCCGTCTGTACGAGGGCCTCGTGAAGCCGTACGGAGAGCCCCGCGAGCTCCTTCATGGTGGCCTCGGCATGCGCCCTGGTCTGGGGGTTGCGGTGCCGGCGCAGCGGGGCCACGACCTGCTCCACCAGGCCCGCCTCCCGGTCCGCGGCGGCCTTCATCGCCCGCAGGTGCCGGGGCTCCAGCCCGAACCGCCCCAGATCGGCCACCAGGCGGGCCACCGTGACCGCCTCGGCGTCGAACCCGCCGCCGGGCGCCTCCGCGAGCAGCCCGTACGACTCCCACTCCACCAGCTGCACCTCGTCCACGTCGGCCGCGGCCATCAGCTCGGCCCGGCCCACGCGCGCCACCGTCGGCCGTTCCCGGCCGACCTCCCCGTACACGGCGGCGGGGCTTGCGGGATCGACGGATTCCCCGTGCGCCGTCGGCGCCGGGATGCGGATCTGCTCGCCCCGTGCGAGGGCGTCGAGCTGCTCGCGGATGACTTTCAACGGAAGGTAGTGGTCGCGCTGGAGCCGCAGGATGCGGGCCAGCCGCTCGACGTCGTCGGTGCTGAACTTGCGATATCCGGAAGGTGTGCGTCTGGGCTCGACGAGCCCCTCCGCCTCCAGGAACCGGATCTTCGAAATCGTGACTTCGGGGAACTCGTCACGCAGCATGGTCAGCACCGTGCCGATGCTCACCAGCCGCCCGGCCGAGCCGGCGGTGCCGTTTCCGACACCGCCCGTCGGGGTGCGCAGCATGGGACCTTCCCTTGAAGGGTCAGATGCCCCGCAGGCTCGCGTAGAAGACCAGCCGGTACTTGCCGATCTGCACCTCGTCGCCGTTGTGCAGGGAGACGGATTCGATCGGCTCACGGTTCACGTACGTGCCGTTGAGGCTGCCGACGTCGGCGACGGTGAAGCCGCCGTCCTGGCTCCTGCGGAATTCGACATGGCGCCGGGAGACGGTGACGTCGTCCAGGAAGATGTCGCTCTGCGGGTGCCGGCCCGCCGTCGTCAGCTCGCCGTCCAGAAGGAAACGGCTTCCGGAGTTGGGCCCGCGCCGCACGATCAGCAGAGCGGAGCCCGGAGGAAGCGCTTCCACCGCGGCCTGGGCCTCGGGGGACAGCGAGGAGGACACGTGCTGTTGGCCCGACACCTCGGCCTCGTAGGCCTCAAGGCCCGAGATCGAGATGGTGGACGTGGTCTCCGAGGCACGCTCCGGCGTCAGACCCGCCCGCAGCGGCGCCCCGCAGTTGGAGCAGAAGCGGCTGGCCGCATCGCTGCGGTGCCCGCACCTGCTGCAAATCTGCTCGGCCGACATGGACGGCTCCTCGCGCCGCGGCTGCCCCGCGGAGGCATTGGTGGCATACGGGTCGGGCGCAAACCCTCCACCCGTACTTGAGGTTGATGGTTCACCGAAACCTATGCGTCCGGTACCGGCAGGGTCAACAGCCGACGCGCCCTGCGCGCCCGAAATGTCACCCGCCCCGGCAACCTCGTCCCGGAAGAGCGGCCGGTCGCCCTGCCCTTCCATGTCTCCGTGACCCGCGCGGTGCCTGGCCGCACCGCTCTCCTCACGGTTCTTCTTGCCGAACAACTTCTCAAACAACTTCACGGGCGATTCCCCTTGACCGAAACAGACCCGCCCGTGGGGCAGGACGAACTCCGAATGCAACACCTGCCGACCCGGACAATCTCACAACGTCCGTAACCACCAGACAGTTTCCACCACGCACCGCGACTTCGGCGCGCCGACCCCCCGCAGGCATCCGCCCGCATGAGCCGGTCCGCTCGTCCGTCACGCCGCCTCACGACGATGACGACCGAGCGTAGTCAGGCTGCTTCACAGCCCGCAAGGCATCCACAACGATCTTGGCCGACCGTGTGACGGCGACGGTGGCCTGCTCCTTCTCCAGCGTCTGCACGACACCGCCGGGAATGTTGAGCGCGGGCTCCAGATCCTGCGGCTTGCCGATCACCCTGAACTCATAAGGCTGTGTGATCTTCTTACCGTCGATCCCGACACCACCGCCCTCGTCCGAGAAGTACGAGCCGGCCACGATGCGCACACCATTGATCTGGATCGCCTCGGCGCCCGCGGCCCGCAGCTCCTGGAGCGTGTCCAGCAGCTGGTCCGACCGCACCTGGCCCTTCACATCGGTGATCTTCAGCGTGATGCCGGGCCCCTGCGCAGCCACCGTACCGGCCAGGATGCCGAGTTGGCGCTCCTTCTCCACGGTCTGCCTCCGGGCCTCCTCGGCCTGGTTGGAGCTGTTCTCCAGCTCCTTGCGCTGGTCCTCCAGCTTCGACTTCTCGTCCTCCAGGCGCTTGGTCCGCCCGTCGAGCTCGTCGAGGATCCGTACGAGGTCCTCCTGACGGGCCCCGCGCAGCGCACTGGAGTCGCTGTTGGACCGTACCTGGATGGCCAGCCCGAGTCCCAGGACGAAGAGCAGTACCGCGACGATCAATTGGGCCCGGCTCACGCGCGGCGGCCACAGCCCGGCCGCCAGCCGCTGCCGGCCCGTCTGCGCGGGCTCCCCGGCCGGGGGCGGGGCGTCCTTCGGCGGCGCGTCCTTCAGCGGCTGCTCCGGGACGTTCGGCTCCTCGGGCGGAGTGTCGTTCGTACTCATCGGCGTCACGCCCGGAAGACGTGCCGGCGGATGGCCGCGGCGTTGGAGAAGATGCGGATGCCGAGGACGACGACCACACCCGTCGACAGCTGCGAGCCCACGCCCAGCTTGTCGCCGAGGAAGACGATCAGCGCGGCGACGACCACGTTCGACAGGAACGACACCACGAACACCTTGTCCACGAAGATGCCGTCCAGCATCGCGCGCAGACCGCCGAACACCGCGTCCAGCGCCGCCACCACGGCGATCGGCAGATATGGCTCCACCACGGCCGGCACTTCGGGCCGGACCAGAAGTCCGACCACCACTCCGGCCACGAGGCCCAGTACCGCGATCACGATGCACCCTTCTTCGGCTCTTCTGCTGTAGCTGTCCGTACGGTCAGACTCGACGCGGCCGGCAGCCGTACCTCGTCCGCTGCGGACAACGTGTAGCGGATCCCGTAACTCTCCTGCAGCACGTGCAGGTACTGGCCGTCCGCGGAGTCCTGGAACGTGGTCCCCAGCCGCTTCTTGTCACCGACCGCCAGCACTTCGTACGGCGGCACCAGCGGCCTGTTGTCGACCAGTATCGCGTCACCCGCGGCCCGGATCGCCGACAGCGCCGTCAGCCGCTGCCCGTTGATCGACACGGCCTCCGCCCCCGACTGCCACAGCCCGTTGACGATCTTCTGCATGTCCCGGTCGCGGAGCCGCCCGGTGTCCGAGAAACCCGTGCTCTCCCGCGGCTTGCCACCACCACCCGACGAGGCGCCCTTGGCGTCGTCGATCACCAGCCTGATACCGGGCCCGCGGACCTCCGTGGCCCCGGACAGCAGCGCCACGAGCTGCCCCTGGTCGCCCCCGTGCTGCTTCAGCGCCTCGTTCTGGCGGTCCGCGACGGCATCACGCAGCCGCTCGATGTCCCGCTCCAGACCGTCGGCCCGCCCATCGGAGCGCTGTACCCGGTCGATCAGCTCCTGACGCTCCTTGGCCAGCACCGGCGCGGCCACCTGGGCCTGCGCGGCGCCGAGCGTGACGACCGCGGCGGCGAGCACCAGGCCTACGGCAAGCCCCAGTTTGGCCTTGAGGGTACGCGGCAGACCCGCCTTGCCCTCGGCCTCGCGCCGGGCCGTCGCTTCCGCGTAGCCCTCGTCGAGGCTGTGGTCCATCACGTGCGTCAGCAGCGACATGGACGCGTCCGGGCGGGCGGGAGGCGTCGAACTCCGGTTGTGGGGCGGCTGCGACATGCCGCACATCGTCGCATGTCGGCGCCGCCCGCACCGAATGCGCCCGACCGGTGGACCGGGCCGGGCCACCTCCGCCCGACCCGGCCCACCGGGCCGGGTCCTACCTCATCGCGTGACCGGCACTCAGTGCCCGCCCCCGTCCACCACAGCCGCCCACTCGTCGAGCAGCGCCTGCGCCGACGTGTCGTCGGGGCCCTCGGCCCACAGATGGGTGACGGCCTCCGCCGGGTCCGGCAGCACCAGCGCCCACCGCCCGTCGGCCTCGACCACCCGGACGCCGTCCGTGGTGTCCACCTGCCGGTCCCCGGCCGCCTCCACGACCCGCCGCATGACGAGGCCCTTCACCGCCCACGGCGTCGGCACGTCGCGCTTGAGCACGTGCGCCCGCGGGATCCGCGCATCGATCTGGCTCAGCGTGAGCTGCGTCCGCGCCACCAACCCGATCAGCTGCACGAAGGCCGCCGCTCCGTCGAAGACACTGCCGAACTCCGGAACGATGAACCCGCCCCGGCCGTCCCCGCCGAAGATGGTGTTCTCCGCCCGGCCCACCCGCGTCAGGTCGTCGGGCGAGGTGGTCGTCCACTCCACCTGCGTGCCGTGGTACGCCGCCACCTGCTCGGCGATACGGGTCGTGGTCACCGGCAGCGCCACCTTGCCACTGCGCTTCGCCGCGGCCACCAGGTCGAGCAGCACCAGCAGCGCCCGGTCGTCCTCGATGATCCGTCCGCGCTCGTCCACCAGGGAGATCCGCTCGCCCACCGGGTCGAAGCGCACTCCGAAGGCGGCCCGCGAAGAGGCCACGATCTCGCCGAGCCGCACCAGTCCGGCCCGACGCGACTCGGCGGTCTCCGTCGGCCGCGACTCGTCGAGCCCGGGATTGACCGTGAGCGCGTCCACACCGAGCTTGCCCAGGAGGCTCGGCAGCACCAGGCCGGCGCTGCCGTTGGAGGCGTCCACGACCACCTTGAGCCCCGAATCGGCGACCCCGGTGATGTCCACCCGCCGCAGCAGGGAGCCCGTGTACGAGTCGAAGACGCTGGACGGGAACTGCAGGTCGCCGATCTCGCCGGGGAAGGCACGCCGGTACTCCTGGCGCGCGTACACCCGGTCCAGCTTGCGCTGCCCCGCCTGCGAGAGGTCCGCCCCCCGCTCGTCCAGGAACATGATGTCCACGGAGTCCGGGATCCCCGGAGACGTCCGCAGCATGATCCCGCCGGCACTGCCGCGGGCGGTCTGCTGTCTGGCCACCGGCAGAGGTACGTTCTCCAGGTCCCGTACGTTGATGGCGCTGGCCTGCAGCGCCGAGATCACGGCCCGCTTGAGCGCTCGCGCACCACGGGAGTGGTCGCGGGCCGTGGTGACGATCGCGCCCTTCTTCAGGGTCGTCGCGTAAGCACCGGCGAGCCGCACCACCAGCTCCGGAGTGATCTCCACGTTCAGGATCCCCGTGACCCCGCGCGCGCCGAACAGATGCGCCTGTCCGCGCGACTCCCAGATCACCGAGGTGTTGACGAAGGCGCCCGCCTCGACCGTCTTGAAGGGGTAGACCCGCACGTTCCCCTGAACGATCGATTCCTCACCGACGAGGCATTCGTCGCCGATGACGGCCCCGTCCTCGATCCGGGCGGCCCGCATGATGTCGGTGTTCTTGCCGATCACGCAGCCGCGGAGATTGCTGTGGGGCCCGATGTACACGTTGTCGTGCACGACGGCTCGGTGCAGGAAGGCACCGCTCTTGACGACGACGTTCGACCCGATGACCGTGTGCTCGCGGATCTCCACGCCGGCCTCGATCTTGGCGTAGTCACCGATGTACAGCGGCCCGCGCAGCACCGCGTCCGGGCTGACCTCGGCCCCTTCGGCGATCCATACGCCCGGGGAGATCTCGAAGCCGTCCATGTCGACCTGGACCTTGCCCTCGAGTACGTCGGCCTGCGCCTTGACGTAGCTCTCGTGGGTGCCGACGTCCTCCCAGTAGCCCTCGGCCACGTAGCCGTAGATCGGCCGGCCTTCCTTCATCAACTGCGGGAAGACGTCGCCGGACCAGTCGACGGAAACGTCCGCGTCGACGTAGTCGAAGATCTCCGGCTCCATCACGTAGATGCCGGTGTTGATGGTGTCCGAGAAGACCTGGCCCCAGGTCGGCTTCTCGAGGAAGCGCTCGACCTTGCCCTCCTCGTCCACGATGGTGATGCCGAACTCGAGCGGATTCGGCACCCGGGTCAGGCACACCGTGACCAGTGCGCCCTTCTCCTTGTGGAATTTGATGAGATCGGTGAGGTCGAAGTCGGTGAGCGCATCGCCGGAGATCACGAGGAACGTGTCGTCCTTCAAGGCCTCCTCGGCGTTCTTCACGCTGCCGGCGGTCCCGAGTGGCTTCTCCTCATTGGCATAGGTGAGCTCCATTCCGAGCTCCTCGCCGTCACCGAAATAGTTCCTGACGAGTGATGCCAGGAATTGCACGGTGACCACGGTCTCGCTGAGCCCATGCCGCTTGAGCAGCCTGAGCACATGCTCCATGATCGGCCGGTTCGCAACCGGCAGGAGCGGCTTGGGCATGCTCGAGGTCATAGGGCGAAGGCGTGTGCCTTCGCCACCGGCCATCACGACGGCCTTCATGTCGGAAGAGTCCTCCTTGAGAGACGACGTTCTCGCCGACTTCACCCGCCCCGGACGGTGACGGGGCAACTCCTCCGCGTCAGTCCGGCACCGGGCGAGCTCAATCGGCCGCGGCGTCCGCCTTCACGAGCCGGCGGACCTGCACCACGTAAAGGATTCCTGCCCACCAATAGAGGGTTGTACCCCATCCGGCGAACGCCCATCCGAAAACTGCCCCCGTCCAGGCCAACCAACCCGTCCCGTCACTGAGCAACAGCAAGGGGAAGGCGTACATCAGGTTGAAGGTCGCGGCCTTCCCGAGGAAGTTGACCTGTGGCGGCGGATAGCCGTGTCGGCGCAGGATCCAGACCATGACCAGCAGCATCAGCTCACGGGCGAGCAGGGCCGCGGTGAGCCAGATCGGCAGAATGCCGCGATAGGTCAGCCCGAACAGTGTGGACAGGATGTACAGCCGGTCCGCAGCCGGGTCCAGCAGCCTCCCGAGGCTGCTGATCTGATTCCAGCGCCGGGCGAGCTTCCCGTCGAGGTAGTCACTGACCCCGCTGAGCATGAGGACGGCCAGCGCCCAGCCGTCATGCTCCGCCAGGATCAGCCACAGGAACAGCGGCACGCCGGCGAGGCGCGCCATGCTCAGGATGTTCGGAATGGTGAAAATTCGGTCAGTCTGAACCCGAGTCTCCTGGACCTCCACCCGGGGGCCTCCACTGTGACTGTAGAAATGTCGAACGATGCCCCCTGACCCTACAGGAGAGCGCACACCTACCCGGAACGCAGAAAAGCCCCGCACCATTAAAGGTGCGGGGCTTTCCCACAATGATTGTTCGGCGGCGTCCTACTCTCCCACAGGGTCCCCCCTGCAGT
>NZ_JBHWVM010000028.1:0-87740 GCF_042736805.1 Streptomyces sp. NPDC060031 | reverse complement strand
GGCGCACGGGCTACGCCGGTCGACCGGGCCCCGCGGGGGCCCCCCCGCCCCCCCCCCCCCACCGCTCTCTCGGGGCGACGCGGGAGGGGGTAGGGGGAGGTCGCGCCGGCCCCGGGCTCGGAGAGGCCTGGCTCTAGCGGCAGGCGCGCCCGCCGTTGATGCAGCGCACCGCATCGGCCATCAGGCGGTCCGACATGACGTTGATGAAGTCACCGTGGTCGGTGACCGGTTTGTGGAGCTGCTCGGGGAAGCTGTCCACGGCGATCCGCGCGCCGGGACTCACCCCGTACGTGATCCGCTGCACCAGCTGCGGGATGGCCTTGAAGCCCTTCGGGCAGGAACCGTCGCGGGCCGCGAAGGCCACGTGGGTGCGGTGGTTGGCGCTGTCGGCGTTCTTGCCGTCCCAGCAGTTCTGGAAGTTGAAGGTGCGTACGACGTCACTGCCCTTGGGGCAGATCGGGTACTTGTCCTTCAACTGGCGGTTCTCGAAGCCGGTGCAGCTCCAGGAGGCGTTGGCGTTGGCCGTGCCGTTGGTGAGCGCCTTCGCGTCGCCGGTGATGATCCGCAGGAACCGGGGCATGGCCGCGACCCGGCTGACGGCGCTGCCCTTGAACTCGATGGTCACCTCCTTCGGGCGCAGGATCGTGCCGACGTTCGCGTCCTGCCCGCCGCCGGGCGCCTTCGCGTCCTTCTCCGCCCGGCCGTCGCGCAGCCGCAGCACGGGCCAGTAGTAGGTGGACTGGTCGCCGTTGGTGCAGGTGGTCCCGGAGGCGGCGAGGCTGTTGTTGGTGGAGAAGGCGTCCGCGGTCTTGTTGCCGACGTAGTCGTGCATGTGGTGGGCGCCGTTGCCGACGCCGGGCGCGACGATGACGTTGTCGGGGTTGAGGTGGCGGTTCTCGTTGCGGCCGCACTGCACGGCGAAGGACCCGGTGGACGCGCCGGCCCGGCGGGCGGGGGTGCGTACGTTGGGCTTGACCGAACCGATGGCGACGAAGTCGCTGCGCGCCGGGCCGCCTGCGCCTGCGCCGCCCTTGCGCGCGAGGCCCTGGGCGTCGCCCTGGGCCTGGCTCTGCGCCTGGCCCTGCCCTTCGCCCTGGGCCTCGCTCTGCGCCCCGCTCTGTGCGGCCGGTTCGTCCGCCGGGTCGGCGGCCGGGGCCTGCTGCATCGAGCAGGTGCTGAGCGGCTCCAGCCCTTCGGGACGGGCGCCCGCCTTCCCGATCGCGTCGGACACCCCGCCTATGGTCTTGGTCCGCTGCTCCTTCAACTCGGCGAGCAGCGCGTCGCTTTTGGCCCGTCCTGAGGACAGCTTGCCGTACGCGTCGGCGACCTGGGTGTCCAGCCGGGCGAGGTTCTCGTCGACCTCCGCGCGGGCCTGGTCGGGGACTTCACGGAGCCGGTCTCCCACGTCGGGGCAGTCGATGGTGGCGGTCACCGGCGCCGTACGGGAATCCTGCCCCGCGAAGGCGCCCTGCGCGACGATCACCACCCCGCCGCCGCCCAGGACCAGGGCGGACACCACGGCGAGGGCCTTGTGTGACGGTCGGAGACGGCGTTTGTGGCCCTTTTGGCTCATGCGATCACTTCACTTCGTCGGTCGGGAAACGGTGGAGGGAGCCGGCGAGGCGTCCGCGAGGCCGTCGAAGTCGACGAGCCCGCTGTCCTCCAGGACGGTGATGTGGTCCAGGACCGTGGCGTTGGCGTCGGTGGCCAGGGCCCGGACCATGGAGTTGCGCGTCTGTGCGCGCACTTGGGCCACGAGGGCGAAGACCTTGCCGTGGGCCCGGCGCAGCAGCTGGATGAACAGCCGTTCGTACTGGGCGCCCTGGGCGCGGTCGAGCTGGTCGAGCCAGCCCTGCTGCTGTGCGCTGGGCTGGTTCGGCAGGTCGACGCCCAGGGCCTGGGCCGTTTCGATGACCCGCCGGTCCAGTTCGGTGTGGCCTTCGACGAGATGCATCCCGGCGGTGCGCACCATGGGGCGCGTGCCGCGCTGCTGGGCCTGCCGTCCCGCGGGCAGTTCCCACAGTCCGGCGAGCCGCACCTTGCGGACGAAGTCCCGGTCCTGAGGGGTGAGCGGCCCGAAGGCCGTGCTCAGGATCCCGGCGCCGTCGTCCTCGCCGGCGGACGTCGCGGCGGCCGCGGACCGGCCGCCGAACTTCTGCACGGGGATCAGCAACGCGATGAGCGTGAAGGCGAGGGCTCCGATGACGATGCCCGTGCCCATCACGTATCTCGAAGCGAGCGACATGCCTCCGACGGTGGACCGGCGGAATGACAGCACTGTGCCTCCTTGCTACGGGGGCCCGGGAGGGCCGCGGGGGCCGCAGACTCCGGTGATCGCGCCGTCCGCACCCGCATTCCCGGGTGCCAAGGGACGCTAGTGCCAGTTGTGGTGCCCGCATTGAAGGACCATCACGATTGGACAAACATCCGGGCAACCCCTCGGGAGGCTGGTACCGTGCCCGGCCCGAAGGATGCTCGACGAACTCCCCTGGCGTGTCGGCCAGTTGTCCGGATTTGAGCTCGTTCGTGAGGAGCACGACGACCGACCCTTCGGGATGATTCGCGGGAACGGTCCGTGTAACAGGGTTGGCGGGAACCGACTTCACGGAAAGGAACGCCTCCTTGCGCATGAAACGATTCGCACCGCTCATCGCCGCCGCCGGAGCCATCGCGACGTCGCTCCCCCTGCTCTCCGCGGTCCCGGCGGCCGCCGCCCCCGCGGCCGCCCCGGAGTACTCCCACCAGAAGCCCGCATGGGTCCGCTGCAGTCCCGACCTGCCGGCCTCGTACGAGTGCGCGACCATCAAGGTCCCGCTCGACTACCGGCGCCCCGAGGGGAGGACGCTCGACATCGCCATATCCCGGATCAAGAGCGCGAATCCGGCGAAGCGGCACGGGGTCATGCTGCTCAACCCGGGCGGGCCGGGCGGTTCGGGTCTGGACCTCCCGCTGATGGCGGACGAGGTGATGCCCAAGGACGTACGGGACCGTTACGACCTCATCGGCTTCGACCCGCGCGGGGTCGGGGCCAGCAGCCCGGTCACCTGCGGGCTGAACGACGCCGAGCAGAAGTTCGACCGCCCGTACCGGCCGGAGACCTTCGCCGCGGACGTGGCGTGGTCCCGCACGGTCGCGGACAAGTGCCGGGAGAAGTCCGGCTCGGTCCTCCCCTACATCACCACCCGCAACACCGCCCGGGACATGGACTCGATCCGTGCGGCCCTCGGCGAGCGGAAGATCTCGTACCTGGGCTACTCCTACGGGACGTACCTCGGCTCGGTGTACACCCAGCTCTTCCCGAGCCGGACCGACCGATTCGTCCTCGACAGCGGAGTGGACCCCGGCCGGGTCTGGCGCGGCATGATCCAGGTGTGGGCGACGGAGGCCGAGCCCGCCTTCGCGCGGTGGACCCGGTGGACGGCCGAGCGCGCGGGCGAGTTCGGGCTCGGCGACTCGCCGAAGGGGGTGTCGGACACGTTCTGGGCGCTGGTCGCGCGCGCGGACAAGGAGCCGATCGTCTTCGACGGGCAGAAGATCACGGGCGACGACATCCGTTCCGCGCGGGCGCTGTTCTTCTATCCCTCGCAGGCCGCGCCCCTCGTCAAGGCGCTCAAGGACGCGGCTGACGGCAAGCCCACCGCCTCTGCCGTGCCCGACCTGAAGCAGTTCACGCAGTCCGCCCGGATCGCCCAGGGGGCCAAGTCCGCGAAGGCGGCGTCGGCGTTCGCCGCCGAGCCGGCCCCCGACAACGGCACCGCCGTCTTCTGGTCCGTGCTGTGCGGGGACACGGGCGCCTGGCCCAAGTACGCCGAGCAGTACGAGCGGGACGCCGCCAAGGACAAGGCCAAGTACCCGCTGTACGGGGACTTCGCCTCCAACATCAAGCCGTGCGCCTTCTGGGACCGGCCCGTCGAGTCCGCGACGCCGATGCGCACGAAGACCAACGTGCTGACCGTGCAGAACGAGTGGGACTCGCAGACCCCGCTGGCCAGCGGCCGGGACATGCACCGCGCGCTCAAGGGCTCGCGGATGGTGCTGGCGATGGGCGGCGAGGGCCACGGCGTGTACCTGGCCGACCCCGCCTCCTGCGCCAACGCCCCGGTCGACGCGTACCTGACCACGGGCCGGCTGCCGGCCGAGGACGTCACCTGTCAGACGCCGCCGGCCGCGGCGGAGCGCCGCGCGCCCCTGACCTCACCGGTGGCGGACCGGTTCCCGGCCGGGGCGGCCCGCTTCTGAGCCCTCGCCCGCCCGGACGCCCCCGCCTCCACAGCCGCCTCGATCCGGCGGCCCGAGTCGGGGGCGTCCTCGTGAGCCGACTGACCCTTTCGAGCGGCCCTGAGCCGCCTGAGCCGCCTCAGCCGAGCAGGGCGTAGACCGTGGAGGCCTTGGCGGCCGGCTCCCGCTCCCCCTCGGGGGTCATGGTGATGTCGGCGAAGGCCATCCGCTTGCCCAGCTTGGTGATGCGTACGTCGATGAGCACATCGGCGCCGACCACGGGCCGCTGGAAGCTGGTGGACTGCTGCACGGTGGTCATCGGGCCGTAAGCGCCGCGCGCGGCGGAGATCGCGATGACGGTGGCCGTGTCGGCCGCGGCCATCAGCGCCTGGCCGGACAGCCCGCCGCCGTCCCGGGCCAGATCCCCGGACCACGGCAGCCGCAGTACGGCGTGCCGCTCGCCGGTCTCCCGGACGGTGAGGCCGAGGGCGAGCACCCAGGGGGCGAAGTTCTCGCCGAGGATCCGTTCTGCGTCTGCCGGTGTCAGGGTCACCCGCAGATTGTGGCGGCCCGGACCGGACCGCCACAACACCACGGCTCAGAGCGTGGCGGCCAGTTCCGTGCCCTGCCGGATGGCCCGCTTGGCGTCCAGTTCCGCGGCCACGTCGGCGCCGCCGATCAGGTGCGGCTCGAGGCCCGCGGCGCGCAGCGCCTCGTACAGGTCGCGACGCGGCTCCTGGCCGGTGCACAGCACGACCGTGTCGGCGGGTACCAGGCGCTGCTCGCCGCCCACCGTGATGTGCAGGCCCTCGTCGTCGATGCGGTCGTACGCGGCTCCCGCGACCGAGACGACACCGCGGTGCTTGAGCTCCGCCCGGTGGATCCAGCCCGTGGTGGTACCCAGACCCGCGCCGACCTTGGTGGCCTTGCGCTGGAGCAGGTGCACCTGGCGCGGGGGCGCGGGCCGCTCCGGGGCGGCGAGACCGCCGGGGCCCGTGTACGAGGTGTCGACGCCCCAGTGGCGGAAGTAGACCTCGGGGTCCTGGGAGGCACCCTCGCCGCTGTCGGTGAGGTACTCCGCGACGTCGAAGCCGATGCCGCCGGCGCCGACGACGGCGACGCGCTCGCCGACGGGGGCGCCGTCGCGCAGCACGTCGAGGTAGCTGACGACGCTCGGGTGGTCCACGCCCTCGATGTCGGGGGTGCGGGGGGTGACGCCGGTGGCGACCACGACCTCGTCGTAGCCGCGCAGGGCCTCCACGTCGGCGCGGGTGTTCAGGAGGACCTCGACCCCGTGCTCGGCGAGCTGGTTGCCGTAGTAGCGGATGGTCTCCTCGAACTCCTCCTTGCCGGGGATGCGGCGGGCGATGTCGAGCTGTCCGCCGATGTGGCCGGAGGCCTCGTAGAGGGTGACGGCGTGGCCGCGCTCCGCCGCGGAGACGGCGCAGGCGAGACCGGCGGGGCCGGCTCCGACGACGGCGACGCGCTTCTTCAACCGAGTGACCGACAGCGTGAGTTCGGTCTCGTGGCAGGCGCGCGGGTTGACCAGGCAGCTGGTGATCTTGCCGCTGAAGGTGTGGTCGAGGCAGGCCTGGTTGCAGCCGATGCAGGTGTTGATGGACTCGGGGCGGCCGGCGGCGGCCTTGGCGACGAAGTCGGCGTCGGCGAGGAAGGGGCGGGCCAGGGAGACCAGGTCGGCGCGACCGTCCGCGAGCAACTCCTCGGCGATCTCGGGGGTGTTGATGCGGTTGCTGGTGACGAGCGGCACGCTCACCGCGCCCATCAGGCGCTTGGTGACCCAGGTGTAGGCGCCGCGCGGGACGGAGGTGGCGATGGTGGGGATGCGGGCCTCGTGCCAGCCGATGCCGGTGTTGATGATGGTGGCGCCGGCCGCCTCGATCTCCTTGGCGAGGCGGACGACCTCGTCGAGGGTGGAGCCGCCGGGGATCAGGTCGAGCATCGAGAGGCGGTAGATGAGGATGAACTCCTCGCCCACGGCCTCGCGGGTGCGCCGGACGATCTCCAGCGGGAAGCGCACGCGGTTCTCGTACGCCCCGCCCCAGCGGTCGGTGCGCTTGTTGGTGGCGGCGGCGATGAACTCGTTGATCAGGTAGCCCTCGGAGCCCATGATCTCGACGCCGTCGTAGCCGGCCAGCTTGGCGAGGCGGGCGGCGCGGACGAAGTCCTCGACGGTGCGCTCGACCTCGATGTCGGTGAGCTCGTTCGGGGCGAAGGGGCTGATGGGGGCCTGCAGCGGGCTCGGCGCGACCAGGTCCTTGTGGTAGGCGTAGCGGCCGAAGTGGAGGATCTGCATCGCGATCCTCCCGCCCTCGGCGTGCACGGCCTCGGTGATCACCCGGTGCTCGGCGGCCTCGTCCTCGGTGGTGAGGCGGGCACCTCCCTCGAAGGGGCGGCCCGCGTCGTTCGGGGCGATGCCGCCGGTGACGATGAGGCCGGCGCCGCCGCGGGCGCGCTCGGCGTAGAAGGCGGCGAGGCGCTCGAAGCCGCGCTCGTGCTCTTCGAGACCGGTGTGCATCGAGCCCATGATCACGCGGTTCGGCAGGGTGGTGAAGCCCAGGTCGAGGGGGCTCAGCAGGTGCGGGTACCGGCTCTGGGAACTCTGCGGGGTCATGGTGGGGATGCCTCCTCGCGCGGGGGTGATGAACCTGTTCTAGCGAGGGGAGACCGGTTTTGCAACTAGGTGCAAAACCCGGCGGCGGCGGCCCGCCACCGAAATCCCCGTGCCCCGGGGCCCGGGCCTCCCGGCCCTGTGGCGGACTTCACGCCGCCGACCGCATCGCCGAAAGGCGGCGTACGAGGACGACGGCCAGCCCCGCCGCCACGGCGAACAGCAGGTCACGGCGATCACGTACGGCAGTACGGTGGCGTACTGCCGGCCGGATGACTGAACGCCGCACCCTGACGGTCAACGGCATCGAGCTGGCCTACCAGGCCGCCGGGCCCGGGGGCGGCGAGCCGCTGCTCCTGCTCGCCGCCCTGGGCGAGAGCTCCGAGGACTGGGCCCCCGTACGGGACGAACTCGCCCGGGAGCGCCGGGTGTACGCCCTGGACCTGCGCGGGCACGGCGGCAGCGCCCGCACGGCCGAGTACTCCCTGGAGCTGATGCGGGACGACGTCCTCGGCTTCCTCGACGCCCTCGGCCTCGACCGGGCGGACCTGATCGGGCACTCCATGGGCGGCGTGGTCGCGCACCTGGTCGCCCAGCGGCAGCCGCACCGCATCGGCCGCCTGGTCCTGGAGGACGCCCCGGCCCCGCTCCCCCGCGAGGCGGTCCCCCCGGTCCGCCCGCCGGGCGACCTGGACTTCGACTGGGCGATGGTGCTCGCGGTCCGCCCGCAGCTGGACCGCCCCGACCCGTCCTGGCTGGCGGGCCTCGCCCGCATCACCTCCCCGACCCTCGCCTTGTGGGGCGGCCCCACCAGCCACATCCCCTGGTCCGCCGTCGCCGAACTGACCGACCGCATCCCCGACGCCCGCACCCTGACCGTCCCGGCCGGCCACCTGATCCACACCACCGCCCCGGCGGACTTCCTGGCCGCCGTGGAGCCGTTCCTCACGGCATGACCCCGGACCGCGAAGGCGCCCCGCGGGCTCAGGCCCGGTGGAGGCGGAGGGTGAGGATCTGGAAGGGCCGCAGGGTGAGGCGGGCCCTGCCGTCCGGGGTGGGAGGGGATACCGCCGCCGGGGGCAGCGGGCGTTCCAGGAGATCGGTTTCGACGGCCGCCGCGATCGGGAAGGCCGCCGTCAGCACGGCGCTCGCCCGGCCGCCGCGGGATTCGTAGAGGCGGACGATCACGTCGCCGCTGCGGTCCTCGGCGAGTTTGACCGCCTCGACCACCACCGCGTCGTCGTCCACCGCCACCAGCGGGACGACCGGGCCCGCGCCCGGCAGGACCCGCTCGGGCAGGTTCAGCGCGTGGCCCTCGCGGACCGCGTCCCCGATGTCCGCGCCCGGGGCGAGCGAGAAGCGCAGGGTGTGGGCGCCCTGGTCGGTCTCCGGGTCGGGGTAGCGCGGGGCCCGCAGCAGGGACAGCCGTACCGTCGTGGTCTGGCCGCCGTCCGCGCGCACGTCCCGGGTGACGTCGTGCCCGTAGGTCGAGTCGTTGAGGACGGCCACGCCCCAGCCGGGCTCGTCCGCGTGGATCCAGCGGTGGGCGCAGATCTCGAACTTGGCCGCCTCCCACGAGGTGTTGGTGTGGGTGGCCCGGTACACGTGCCCGAACTGCGTCTCGGACGCCGTCCGTTCCGCCTTCACGTCCAGCGGGAAGGCCGCCTTCAGGAACTTCTCCGTCTCGCGCCAGTCCACCTCCGTGACGATGTCCACCGTCTTCGCCCCGGCCCGCAGGGTGATGGCCTGGACCACCTTCGAGCCGCCGAACGACCGGGCGACGCGTACCGTCACCGCGTCCGGATCGGCTTCCGTCACCTCCAGCGCGTCCCGCTCCACCAGGTCGGTGACCTTGTTGCGGTAGAACGAGTCGATGTCCCACGCGTCCCACATGTTCGGGAAGTCGGGGTGGATCTGGAGGAGGTTCGCCGCCGCGCCCGGTGCGACCGACTCCCGTCGGCCTTCGAGGTCGTAGGCGGAGACGATCAGGCCGCGTCCGTCGATCTCCACCACCAGCCGTCCGTTGGCGAGGACGTGCCCGCCGCCGTGCCGCTCCTCGACGGTGACCGGCTGCCCGGCCGCCTCCGGCCGGCCCGCGCCGCCGGCCGGGACGCCGCGCCGGGTGTGCGGGGCGCCGTTGAAGACCAGCGGTTCCTCGCCCTCCCCCGCCAGCGCGAGCTGTGCGGCCAGGACGATCCCGAGCAGCTCCTCCCGTACCTTCCCGTACGTCTCGCGCGCCTCGCGGTGCACCCAGGCGATGGAGGACCCCGGCAGGATGTCGTGGAACTGGTGCAGGAGAACGGTCTTCCAGATCCGCTCCAGGTCCTCGTACGGGTACCCGTACCCGGCCGCCCGCACCGCGGCCGTCGCCGCCCAGAGCTCGGCCTCGCGCAGCAGCGACTCGCTGTGCCGGTTGCCCTGCTTGGTCTTGGCCTGGGAGGTGTAGGTGCCGCGGTGCAGCTCCAGGTAGAGCTCGCCGGCCCAGACGGGCGCGTCCTCGTACTCCGCGCGGGCCTTCTCGAAGAAGGCGTCGGGCCGCTCGATCTCGACCCGCGGGGAGCCTTCGAGGTTCCGCTGCCGCTTCGCGCGAGCCAGCTGCTCGCGGGTGGGACCGCCGCCGCCGTCGCCCCAGCCGAAGGGGGCCAGCGAGCGCGAACCCCGGCCCTTCTCCTGGTAGTTGCGGGCCGCGTGCGCCAGCTGTGCGCCGCCGAGGTCGCAGTTGTAGGTGTCGACGGGCGGGAAGTGCGTGAAGACGCGGGTGCCGTCGATGCCCTCCCACCAGAAGGTGTGGTGGGGGAACTTGTTGACCTGGGACCAGGAGATCTTCTGGGTCAGGAACCACTTGGAGCCGGAGAGCTTCACGATCTGCGGCATCGCGGCGGTGTACCCGAAGGAGTCGGGCAGCCAGACGTTCTTGGTGTCGATGCCGAACTCGTCGAGGAAGAACTTCTTGCCGTAGAGGAACTGGCGGACCATCGCCTCCCCGCCGACCATGTTGGTGTCGGACTCCACCCACATCCCGCCGACCGGCACGAACTGCCCGTCGGCGACCTTCTTCTTCACCCGCTCGAAGAGCTCGGGCCGGTGGGTCTTGATCCAGTCGAGCTGCTGCGCCTGGGACATGGCGAAGATGAACTCGGGATGCTCGTCCATCAGGTTGACCATGTTGGACGAGGTACGGGCGACCTTGCGCACCGTCTCGCGCAGCGGCCACAGCCAGGCGGAGTCGATGTGCGCGTGGCCGACGGCGCTGATCCGGTGCGCGGAGGCGTTGGCGGGGGCCGCGAGCACCCCGGCGAGCCGTTCGCGCGCGGCGGCGGCCGTGCCGGGGACGTCGCCGAGGTCCACCTCGTCCAGCGCGGCGTCGACGGCGCGCAGGATCTCGTACCGTCGGGCGTCGCCCTCCGCGAGCTGCACCATCAGGTCGTAGAGGACTTCGAGGTCCTGCACGAGCTCCCAGACCTCGGTCTCGAAGACGGCCAGGTCCATCCGGGCGAGCCGGTAGAGCGGCTGGTCCCCGCTGGTCCGCCTGTCGCCCTCGTACGTGGCCGAATGGTCGACCAGGACCGGGTTGGAGGCGGCCTCCACGTACCACTCGATCCGCTCGCCGCCCGTCGCGGACTCGGCGACGCGTACCCAGTCGTTGTACGGGTTGAGCGCCTTGACCTCACCTCCGTCGGCCCGGTGGACCAGCCCCTCGCACTGGAAGCCGGGCATCATCCGGTCGAAGCCGAGGTCGAGCACGGCCTCGACCGCGAGGCCGGCCCAGTCGGCCGGGACGGTGCCGGTGAGCCGGAACCAGGTGGTGCCCCAGGCCGGGCCCCACGGGTCCCCGATCGCGCAGGGCCCGTACGGGGCGGCCAGGCCCTCGGCGACGGGGACCGGCTCGCCCGGGGCCTCCCAGCGCTCGATGGTCAGCGGGACCGGACGGGAGTGGACGGCGGGCTTGATGCGCTCCTTGAGGACCCGGCGGAGACGGTGTTCGGTGATGCTGCGGTCGTCATGCATGACGGCTGCTCCTGGGGAGGAAAGGGGCTGGTCGGGGCGGGGCTGGCTCAGGTCTTTACGGCTCCCTCGCCCACGCCCTTGAAGAAGAAGCGCTGGAGGGCGAAGAAGAGGAGCATCATCGGGAGGAGCGCCGCCATCGCGCCGGCGGCGATGATCCGCTGGTCGTTGACGGTGGTGGCGCCGGCGAGGGTCTTGAGGCCGAGCTGGAGGGTGTAGTTGTCGCTGTCGGTCAGGATCAGCAGCGGCCAGAGGAAGTCGTCCCAGGCGCCCATGAAACTGGTGATGCAGACGACGGCCAGGGCGCCCTTCGCCGCGGGGAGGAAGACCCGGACGAAACGGGTCCACTCGTTGGCCCCGTCCAGGACGGCGGCTTCCTCGACCTCCTTCGGGACGGCGAGGAACGCCGCCCGCATGATCATGATGTTGAGGACGGAGACCGCGCCGGGGAGCCAGACCCCGATGAGGGTGTCGACCAGGCCCATCTCGCGGACCGTCAGGAACATCGAGATCATCACGGACTCGAAGGGGAACATCAGGGTCGCCACGAGCACCGTGAAGACGGCCTTGCGGCCCTTCCAGCCGGCCCGCGACAGGGCGTAGCCGCCCATCGCCGCGAAGAGCGTGTTGGAGGTGATCGCGAGGGCCGCGACGATCAGCGTGTTGCCGACGTACTGCATCAGGGGAAACGATTCCGCGACCCGGAAGTAGTTGTCGAGGGTCGGCTGCGAGGGCAGTACGCCGTCGTACACGTTCTCGGTGCGGCCGCGGATCGACGTCAGGAACTGCCAGACGATCGGCCCGAGCATCACCACGAGCATCAGGGTCAGGGTCAGGTACCGGCCGGCCAGCGCGATCCGGTGGCGCCGGCGGTCGGCGCCGGCGCGCGGGGCGGCATCGCGCCCGAGGGAGGACAGGGTGCTCAACTCTCGTCTCCCTTCGACAGACGGCGGCCCAGGAGGCTGAAGACCAGCGTCAGGAGGAACAGCAGGATGGAGATGGCGGAGGCGTATCCGGTCTCTCCGGAGAAGCCGAGGCCGACCTGGCGGATCAGGAAGGGCAGCGTGCGCGCGCCACCGCCGGGGCCGCCGCTCTCGCCGCCGAGGATGTAGATCTCGGTGAAGACGCGCAGCGCGGAGATGGCGGAGAGGGTGCCGACCAGCAGCATCATGGGCTTCACCTGGGGGACGGTGATGCTGAAGAAGCGGCGCAGGGTGCCGGCGCCGTCGAGCGCCGCGGCCTCGTGGAGCGAGGGGGAGACGTTCCCGAGGGCCGCCAGGTAGAAGACCATGTAGTAGCCGAGGCCCTTCCACACGGTCACGATCATCGCGGAGACCAGCAGCATCCTGCTGTCGGTCAGGAACGGGATCGGCTCGGAGATGATGCTGAGCCTCTGGAAGACGGTGTTGACGAGGCCGTCGCTGCGCAGCACCCACTGCCAGATCAGGCCGACGACGACGGCCGAGGCGATCACCGGGGTGTAGAAGGCCGAGCGGAAGAATCCGATGCCGGGGACCTTCGTCTGTACGAGGACGGCGAGGGCCAGCGGCAGGAGGACCAGGCACGGTACGACGACCACGAGGTACAGCACGCTGTTGCCGGTGGCCACCCAGAAATCGGGGTCGGCGAAGGCGCGGGTGTAGTTGTCGAAGCCGACGAACCCGCCCCCGCGCAGGATCTGCGCGTCGGTGAAGGAGAGGATGACGGTGTTGACGAAGGGCCAGAGGCTGAACAGCGTCACCATCAGCAGGCCCGGGGCGAGGAACAGGTAGGGGGTCCACCAGTTGCGGTGGCGCAGGCCGGTCTCGGCCTCCATGGCCCGTCTGTCCTGCCGGGCCCGTCTCGCCTCCGCGCGTGGCTTCCGGCGCCGTTTCGGCGGCTCGGGCGCCGGCGGGCCGGTGCTGGTGGCCCGGTCCGACGGCCGCTGCCCGACGGTGTGCGTCATGGCGTCGCCTCCCGCTTCCCGGTGCGTCCGCCGCGTCACTTCCGTACCGTCTTGGCGAGCAGCTCGTTCGCCGCTTCCTGGGCCTTCTTCACCGCCGTCCGGGGATCCTGCTCGCCCTGGATCGCCTTCTGCATCTCGCGTACGACCGCGTCGCCGACCTGATTGGTCCACTGGACGGGCGTGTTGGCGTCGAGCGCGGCGGTCTTGAGCTGCTCGGCGCCGACGGCGCGGGCGAGTGTCTCGGCGTCCTTGCCGTCGCCCTTGTCGGCGAAGTACGGGTCGGCGAGGCCCTTGGCGTTGGACGGGTAGATGGTGGCCTTCTTGGAGAACGCCACCTGATTGGGCCCGTTGGTGACCCACTTGGCGAACTCGGCCGCCGCATCGGGCGACTTGGTGTCCCTCTTGATGCCGAGCGACTGGGCGTAGATGCCTATGTGGCCGAGCTTTCCGGTGACCGCGCCCGCCACGTGGGTGTCGGCGTAGACCTGCGGGGCGTTCTGCTTGATGTCCTTGACGAAGCCCGGGGAGCCGGGGCCGAAGACGATCTTTCCGCCGCCGTAGAGCTGGTTGACGTCGTCGGACTTGAGCAGGGACTCCTTGGGCATCGCACCTTTGCCGTACAGGGACTTCATGCGCTCGACCCACTCGACGGCCTTGTCCGTGTCGAAGGTGAACCGGTCCTGCTGCGCGTTCAGGATCGGGACGCCCATCTTCTGCCAGTCCCCCGGCAGCCGGCCCTTGGGGTCGGCCATGAAGGCGGAGTACTGGCCGCCCGACTTGGCGGCGATCTGCTCGGCGTAGTCGAAGAACTGCTCCACGCTGGTCGGCGGCTTCTCCGGGTCCAGGCCGGCCTTCGTGAAGAGGGACGTGCTGTACGTGAGGATCTCCGGGGTCACGTACCAGGGGTACGCGTACACGCTGTCGCCCTTGCCCGGCAGCTTGAACTGGTTCCAGGCGCCCGGCACGTACTCCTCGGCGACCTGGGGATCGAGCTGGGCGACGTCGGCGAGCATCCCGCGGTCGCCGAGCAGCTGGAAGGAGTCGGTGGAGAGGTTGACGACGTCGGGGAGGGCGCCGGCCTGGGCGTCGGCGACGAGCTTCTCGTTGTACCCGTCGCCCGGGACGTCCTGCCACTTGACCTTGACGTCCGGGTACGTGGCCTCGAAGGAGTCGATGACCCCCTGGACGTAGCCCGTGAACACGGGCTTGAGCTGGAGGGTGCGGAAGGTGATCTCACCGGCCGCCTTGCCCGTCCTGCGCGCCTCCTTCACCTCTGCGGCGCCCCCGCTCACTCCGCACGCGGAGGCCGGGAAGAGGGCGCCGGCCACCAGCGTGGCGATGGCAATACGGGTCACGTTCGAACGGGTCATCGTCGCCGCCTTCGGGAAGTCCGGCCTCGCTGCCGGAGAGCGACACCCACGTTCGTCCGAGATCAAGACGGCGTCAATGGGCCGAAGTCCCAGTGGCCGATGGGAAGTAGGTCCCGCATCGGTACACGGGCTGTGCACGACTCCGAAGCCACCCGATCAGCCCAGCTGCGACCTGCACTGATGCGCTTTAGTTCCAAATCGACTCACGGTGGTATCAGTTCGATAACGGAGCTGGCTGACCGTCAAAATTTGACTTCTTATCGCCGGTTCGCGAGGGCGTGCACTAATGCGCTTTACCATCTTCCCCGCGAAGGCACTTCGAACCGGGTACCCGCGGGCTCTACTTCACGCGGTACTCGACCTTCTCCGCGAGCTTCCCGTCCTTGTAGCAGAGGCGGAAGACGGTCTCGGCGGCGTCCTTGCCGTCGGCGGCGGAGACGCACCAGGAGCACACGCTGCCGGCCGGCTCGGCCGGACCGCCCTCCTTGAGGGCGCCCTTGATGAAGGTCTCGCCGGACGGCAGCTTGGCCCGGACCGAATCCTCCGCGTCGCCCACGTTCACGGACTGGTAGACGCCGGGGTCCAGCAGGGCCCTGTCGGCCACGTCCATCAGCTTCCCGACGCCGAAGAGCAGCAGCACGAGCGCCCCCACGCCCAGGACCAGCGCCACCCCGCAGCCGATCAGACAACCCTTGCGCTGTGCCACGCCCGTTCCTCCACGCCGTCCCCGCCGGCGCGGTTCGCCGGACCACCAGACCTTCGCAGGGGGCAGGGGCCCGGGGCCGTCCTCGAAAGTCTTCGGCTGCCGCAACGATCGTCGTTCGAGGTCACCCGCGGCCCGGCCACGGCACAGAGCCGTGTATACAGGAAGGGAGCGACCAATCGGACGAACCGAGAGGAACCACCGTGAGTGACCCCACCGAGCCGCTGATCGTCGTCGGCGTGGACGGTTCGAACCATTCGAAGCAGGCCCTGCGCTGGGCGGTCGGCCATGCCAAGGCCATCGACGGGCGCGTGCACGCCGTCATGAGCTGGGAATGGAACACCAACCCCTTCGGTGTGAGCCCCACCGTCCAGGACGAGTTGGTCGGCGCCGAGGAGGCCGCCCGGCAGAAGCTCGCCGACACCGTGACGGAAGCGGTCGGCGCCTCGCCCGGCGTGCCCGTGTTCCGCCGGGTCGAACAGGGCGCGCCGGCGCAGGTGCTGGTGGACGCCTCGAAGGAGGCGGAAGTGACGGTGGTCGGCACCCGGGGCTACGGCGGCATCAAGGGCGCGCTGCTCGGCTCGGTGAGTCAGCAGGTGGTGCAGTACGCCGCCAGCACGGTGGTCGTGGTGCGCGAGAACGACGGCGCCTGACCCCGCCCTCCGCTTCGTCCGGTTCAGCCCGTCGGGCAGATCTGCGCGTACGCCCGGATGTTCGTCCAGGCGCTCTCGTTGCCCTGCACGTCGGTGGCGCGCAGGGCGTAGACGTGGAGGGCCGGTGCGACGCCGAAGAGGCTGATGCCGTCGTTCACCACCGAGCCGGGTGCGAGAGCGATCGGGTACCACTTCTGCCCGTCGGGCGAGTGGTACAGGTCGTAGTGGTCGATGCGGTGCACCACAAAGGGATCCCAGTTCAGGACGAGCTGCCCCGCAGTCGCGCCGCAGCTCCAGCGCGCGTTCAGCAGGAACGGCGGAATGTCCTTCAGACGGTCGTTGCCGATCAGGAAACCGTTCAGCCGGCCCGCCAGGTCGTCCGCGTCGGCGACGGGCAGTTGCGGGCACGCCTCAAGGGTCAGCGACATGAGCGTCTTCACCGCACCGACCGCCCTCAGGTCCGCCTGGCCGAGGTACTGCCCCAGCCGTATGCCCGGGGTGCCCTGCCGCACGGCCTGCCGGCACAGCTCGGCCGCCAGGCCGCTCACCGACTCGCCGCTCATCCCCTGTGCTCCCGACGCGTTGAACAGGGCCGCCGCCTCGGCGGCGGCCTGCTCGTCCGTACGGTCCGCCGCGGGCGCGAAGCCCTCGTCGTACTCCTGGCGGCCGGGGTACGACAGGGGCGGGAGCTCGGCGCTCAGGAAGGGCAGCGACCGGACCGCGGGCAGCAGGGCGCTCTGCGGGCACTTGTACTTCGCGAACTCCAGGACGGCGGTCGTCCCCAGCCCGAAGAGACCGCCCAGGCCCGCGAGACGCCCGGTCCTCGCGGTGATTTCACTGACGATGCCCGCCGCGGCCAGCTTCAGGGCCTTCTTCGCCCCCGGGGCACTCCAGTTCGTCCCTTCCAGCTTCTCGCACGTGTCGGCGATCCAGTCGGTGGGCGCCGCCGTGACGACCTGCGGCCCCGTCGCCGCGGCCGCGCCGGCCGGCGGCGCCAGCAGTGCCAGCGCGGCCGCCGCCACGACCACGCGGCGACGGCGGCGGGTACGGCCCGAGACAGGGGTGCACGCGCGAACGGACATGGCTTCACTGCCCCTTGGGGAGAGCTCGAACGTCCGGCTCCAGTTTAGTCCCGGGGGTCTACGACGGCGCGCCGCCGGCCAGGTCCGCCGGGTCCGTGTTCGCCCCGCACAGGACCACCGCGACCCGCTCGCCCGCCGGCCGCGGCGCGGCGCGCAGTCCCGCCAGGGCGGTGGCCGCGCCCGCCTCGACCACGATGCGGTGCTCCTCCCACAGGGCGCGGCGGGCGGCGGTGATCGCCGTGTCCGGGACCAGGAGGGACTCCACGCCGTCATCCTGCGCGGCGGCCAGCGCGGCCGCCGAGACCCGGGTGGCGCCCAGCGAGTCGGCGGCCACCGAGTCCGGGGTCACGTCCACGAGCCGCCCCGCCTCCAGGGCCGCGTTCAGCGCCCGGCAGTTCTCCGGCTCCACCGCGAGCACCCGTACGCCGTGTTCGCGGGCGGCGGTGGCGATCCCGGCGAACAGCCCGCCGCCACCGACGGCGACGACCACGGTGTCCAGACCGGGCAACCCGGCCCGGATCTCGTCCAGCAGGGTCCCGGCGCCGGCCGCGATGAGCGGGTGGTCGTACGCGTGGCTGCTCAGGGCGCCGCTCTCTGCGGCGAACCGCTCGCACGCGGCCAGCGCCTCGGCGTACCGGTCGCCGACGAGCCGTACGTCGGCGCCGTACCCGCGCAGCCGCTCCACCTTGACGCGCGGGGCGTTGGCGGGCAGGAAGACGGTGGCGGGCACGGACTGCGCGCGGGCCGCCCAGGCGCAGGCGAGGCCGGCGTTGCCGCCGGAGGCGATGGTGACCCCGGCCTCCGGGAGGGTGCCGGACAGGTGGTGGGCGGCGAGGAAGTTGCGGGCGCCGCGGGCCTTGAAGGAGCCGGTGTGCTGGAGGTACTCCAGGGCGTACCAGACCCCCTCGGCCGCGGGCACCACGGCGACGGGCCGTACCGCCCCGGCGATCCGGTCGGCGGCGGCGCGCACGGCGGCGTAGTCGAGCCGGTCACCGAGCCGGTCATCGGGCCGGTGGTCGGTCCGGCGGTCGAACCGGTGCTTGAGCTGCTGGTCCATGGACTCACTCCCCATGTGGGTTCCGCTATCTCGTGCGCACGGACTCCAGTGGATACGTTGAATTCCGCGTGAAGTAAGTACTGATGGGGTGGCCCATACATGCGCAATCGACGCCCTGGTGGGCAGGTTACTTGTCACATTCGGTTACAGCCTCTGGTGAGCGGCATCCTGCTACTCGTTGAGCCGCAGCCTGGCCAGTACGGGGCCTGCGGAGGCAGCTGAGCGGCTGATCGCGCTCGGGGCGGTGCAACGGGGCTATTCAGGACGGCTCCGACGCCATGATCACACCAGCCACACTGTGATCGTTCCACCCAGAGGAGGGAGCAAGTGTTCTTCCGCACAATGTCAGGAGCCACCCGTGCTGCGCCTGCCGACATGGCCAGTCCAGAATGCTGCCGTGACCGAAGACGAGCGGAGCGGCATAGAGCTGCGTTCATTCCTGACATGCGCGACAGAGGTGGCTCGGCTGCTGGGCGTCGGAGACGTCGCCATGAAGCCGAACGACCAGGCCCGCCACCTCGCCCATGCGGTGCGTAAGCCCCTGCTCGAACGAGCAAGTCTGCCTGATGAGTTGTTCACCCCGTTGATGGCTGCAGCTGTATACGACCCGGATCCCAGCTTCTGCCGCTGGTTCGTCGAGCCGGCGGTCTACGCGTTCGGACGCCGCCGTGTGATGGCGGCATTGGTCGACTATCTGCGGATCGGCACGGATGCTGAGCGAGCGGGTGCCGTGCGGGCCTGGTACAGCGCCCATGTGCCCTTGCGCGCAGATCGGTCCCCAGCATACGGACCCGGCGGGGTACGTGATCCGGCTCTGGACGAGTCACAGGACATCAAGACCGCGTGGCTGGAGGCATCCATGCGGGTATTCGCCGAAGCCAGCGACCTTCAGATGCGCCACCGTGTCCTGCTGGGCCTACCGGCCTCCCACGCCGCATACCCACCACTCCTGCACAAAATACTTGAAAGCACACTCTCATCCGCCCGAGCCCATCCCGACCTACACATCCGTCGCTGGGCCGCGGCAGCAGACCGCGAGGGAGTCTGAGCCCGATGCTCACCCCTCCTGACAGTTACATGACAACCCCTAGAGCTCGTAACACGATCACGCTTCAGGCTTGCTGAGGCGTCGCCAGCAGATGAGGCTGCAGGCCAGGGACACAAACGCGTCGTAGAGTTCGGTACGGCGTTCCCAGCGGACGGCGAGGCGTTTGAACTGGTGGAGCAGGGCGAAGGTCTGCTCCACCACGTAGCGGAGCTTGTGCCCATGCCCTTAATGTTCGGTACTCCTCTGCGGGAGATGACCGACAGGATCCGGCGTTTGCGCAGTTCATCGCGGTTGGAGTTGGAGTCGTAGCCTTTGTCCCCGAGTAAAGCCTCGGGACGTCGGCGGGGCCGGCCGGGACGGCCTGCCACCGGTGGGATGCCGTCGACCAAGGCGAGAGTCTGGGTGACGTCGTTGACGTTCGCCGCAGTCGTGATGGCTGGCTCTGTTGGTTGTTTTAAAGAACGTCTGTTGCTCAGTGGCAAGAACGCCCTCCTCCTCCGGGAAGTGATGTTGCCGAGATTTGGGAACGCCTACGTTCTTGCGTCAGGACCGTGGTTGTGCCCGGCCTGGGGCGCCCCGGCTTGCCCCGGGCATGATGTCCTCGCGGATAACCCGTTCGCGTGACGCGGTCCCGGCTGCGTACGTTTCCCGTATGACCAGGACAACGCCGGCCAGGCCGGTTGCTGTGGAGGCCGTGTTCCCGGAGCTGGCGGCATACCGAGGGCGGACGACCCGCCTGCACCCGCGGCCGGGGCAGCCCGGGCGGCACGACAGTCATGTCGGCGGGCCGCTGCTGTGGCCGAGCGACGAGCCGTGGCCCGTCTGCCGCGAGCCGCACGAGCCCGAGACCGAGGGGTACGCACCAGAGGAGATCCGCGCCGCCCGGGCCACGGGCGTGTGGCCTCGCAGCCGCCCGTGGCCCGGCGCTGGCAGCCCGGGGGAGGGCGGTCCGACGCCTTTCGTGGGGCTCGCCCAGTTCTTCGGCCGGGACGTCCCGGGCCTGGCCGCCGGTCCCGGCGGAGCTGACCTTGTGCAGCTCTTCCGCTGCCCCCGCACCCATGGCAAGTACCTGGAGCGCCGATACCTCCTGCAGTGGAGGCTGGCCGCGCAGACGGAACGTGCGGACCCCTTCCTTGCTGCCGCGCCTGAAGTGCCATTACTCCGGTGGGAGGACGAACTCCCCGACCCCTGTGTCGTGCACCCCGAGGAGGTGGACACCTACCCGTGGGCGGAGGATGACACGCTGCCTGCGGCTTTGATCGTCCGCATCGACGCCTGGGACGACGACCAGACGGCGGAAGGCGGCCGCGACGCACCGAACTACCAGGGCGCCCTCTCGATCCCGCCCGGCTGGCGGGTCGGCGGCTTTCCCAGCTGGGCGTCGACGGGCCCGCTGGCCATCGCGTGCGCGTCCTGTAGGGCCCCGATGCGGCTCCTGCTGACGGCCGGGGGCGACGAGATGGACCCCGACTCGCACAGCTGGATGCCGATGGAAGACCGCGATCTGTCCCTACAAGGGATGGCCTCGATCCGGGGTGGCCAGTCCGTTGCCCAGCCCACCCGTCTCCGCTTCGGCCGTGACCGAGACCTTCACGTCTTCACTTGCCCGGCAGACCCGGGACACCCGCCCCAATGGGTGCTCTCTTGATCCAGGGACTACAGGTTCAGCCGGCGCGAGCACCGCTGCGAGCAACCGGCACTGTTCCCATATCTCGCCGACATTCCCCACAACAACCAGCCGCGACCGTTCCCCGAATCGGCAACAACCGTTTCTCTAAGTCACCTATGTAGCCATGATGGCTTTGAGCGATGTGCCGTGTCCATCACAGATCAGGTGGTGTTTGCTGCCCGTCTTCCCCCGGTCGACCGGCGACGGACCGGTGTCGGCGCCCCCCTCTTCGCCCGGATGTGGGAGCCATCCACGCACACCCTGGAGCAGTCGGGCCGGCTGGCCGCGTTCAGCTCGGCGAGCAGAACGCGGTGCAGCTGGTCGAACACTCCGGCCTGCTGCCATCGCTCCAGGCGCCGCCAGCAGGTCCGTCCCGAGCCGAACCCCAGCTCAGGCGGTCGAAATTGCCAGGCGATGTCGTTGTGCAGGACGTACAGGATGCCTTGCAGGCGCAGCCGGTCCGCTAGCGGCCGCAGCCCTGGTGACCTCGTCGGCCAGGGCGGCAGCAGCGGCTCAATCAGTGCCCACAAATCGTCGTCCACGAGCCACGGCCGAGTACTCACACCACCACGAACGGGCCGAATCGTCACACCGGACACGGCGGACCACAACATCTCATCGATCGAGGAATACCGCGAGGCCGAGGGCGGGCCGACTACGCGGACGGGGCCGCATGCAGCTCGAAGTTGGGCAGTGCCGTCCACGACAGGGTTTCGTTGAGATGCCCTGCGACAACGTCGGCAAGATGGCGAGCCGCGGCTTGGTAGATCCGTGCGCAGGTAATGGCGCCGTGTAGCGCCAGTGAGTGCTTTCCGTCCTTCATCGGCCTCAGAACCGAAGAGGCCGTGGGCACATCTTTCCTGATCGGGCCTGGCCAGACTTCACTGCGCCACCCGCTTGCTAGGCCGTGTGCGAGGCAGTGACGGACTTGCATCCAGCCTGCCGCTTGGATCCTGGTCTCTGCCCAGGTCAAGGCTTCTTCCTGCCAGAAGGTCTTGCCGACTGCCGGAGGTGCCCAGACGTCGATGCTAAAGCTGACTCCAACCTGCTGTTTCAGGGCCGGGAACTCGCGACCCGCCAGTGCCTCGATGTCCCCTACATCGGGGTTCGTGAGGTTCATCTTCTTCGCGATCTGGGCGAAGCTCTGACCCTGCTGATACAGCACGGTGGCGAAGAAGTCCTCAGCGAACCCCTCGAAAGCGGACAGCACACCAAGCGTTATAGCCGGTGCTAGGGCAGCGGCATTGCCGGCGCCTCCCTGCTTCCGTGGATGCAGTGCCAGCAGCCTTGACGGCACGATCAGCGACCGTGCGTACCGGTCCACACTGGACTGCAAACTAGGTGCGAGCACTGCCGTTGCCACGTATCTGCCTCTTCTGTCAGGTGATCGTTGAAGCGACTCGGATGATCTCACTAATCATGGGTGTCTTGTGCGCGCGAGAGCGGACCGCCTGGCGTCAACCTGGCGCCGTAGGCGCAGTGTTGTCAGAGCGATGGAGTACGTTCCCGCCCATGCCAGACGATGAGTGGTGGGACAGGGCAGAGGAGTTCCGGGAGTGTCAGGAATGCGATGACCTGTTCTATCCCGAGCCAGGCGCCCGCGCGGGTAACCGCTGCCAGAGGTGTGGACCCGCCGCGCGGCAAGCATCGAAGTATGGCCTGACAATCGCACAGGTCAACGCCATCCTCCGCGTGCAGAGGGATTCATGCGCGATCTGTGGCGAGAGCCCAGGAGACGCCGGTGTCGAGGGCCCGTCCTATTGGCAGATCGATCATGATCACAACTGCTGTACTGGATGTCAGCGATGCGTACGCGGCCTTCTGTGCAAGCCCTGCAACATGCGGGGCGTCGCCTGATACGAACAACTTGAAGCAGCTCGGCGCGACTGGCCACGAATGAACGCCTACCTGGCACACCCGCCGGCGCGAACCCGGGAGGCCCAAGTGCAGGCGATCGACACGGGGCGCGTGCGCATGAGAGAGGGCGCCGACGCTCAAGCCCGGGACGCGTTCACCACAGTCATGTCACGCCATTTCGACGGGAAGCCTTAAGGCGGTTCCTGATGGCTCCCGAGACCGCGCAGTGACCCAGCTTCGGACCCGAGAGTTAGACGAGGCGTACAGCGTGACCCTGGCCTTCCTTTCGGCGTGGCGCTGCCGCCAGACGAAGCGCCCTGCGTTGGGCGTCAGGTGCGGTCACTTCAGCAGCGCCACGCCTAGTAGGTCCCGAAGACGGCAAGGACGGCGACATCTCGAGACGGCAAAACGCGTTCAGCTCGGCGAGCAGGATCCGGTGCACCTGGTCGAAGACCCCGGCCTGCTGCCACCGCTCCAGCCTGCGCGAGCAGGTCTGCCCCGAGCCGAACCCCAGCTCAGGCGGTAGAAATTGCCAGGCGATGTCGTTGTGGGCTCTTTCGGATGCTTAGAGCTCGTAACAGGATCTTGTCGTGAAGTCCTGGTCGGGCGTGACCGATGTGACGATTGGGCCGTTCGTGAGGTGTGCCGACTCGACCGTGGATCGTGGATGACGACTTGTGGGCGTTGATCGAACCGTTGTTGCCACCCTGGCCCGCGCGTTCACCCGGGCCCCGGCCGGTGGAGGACCGGTTGTGTCTGCAGGGTATCCTGTACGTCCTTCACCAGGACATCGCGTGGCAACTGCTACCGCTTGAGCTGGGGTTCGGCTCCGGACAGACGTGTTGGCGGCGTCTGGCCCGGTGGCAGGAGGCGGGGGTCTTCGAGCGGTTGCACCGCCTGCTGCTGGCCGAGCTGAACGCGGCCGGCGAGCTCGACTGGTCCCGTGCGTGTGTGGACGGCTCTCACGTCCGCGCGAAAAAGGGGGAGCCGCGACCGGTCCGTCGCCGGTCGACCGGCGGAAGGCGGGCAGCAAGCACCATCTAATCTGCGATGGTCGCGGCACCCCGCTGCACGTCATCACGACCGCCGCCAATGTCAACGACATCACCCAGACCCTGAACCTCGTCGACGGCATCCCGCCTGTCACCGGACGCCCTGGCCGCCCACGACGACGCCCCGGATCCGTCCTGGGTGACAAGGCCTACGACTCCCGGGCCGTGCGGCGCGAGCTGCGACGCCGCCGGATCCTGCCGGTGATCTCCCGCAAAGGCTCGCCGAACATCAAGGGCCTGGGCAAACTCCGCTACGTCGTGGAGCAGACCTTCGCCCTGCTCCACCAGTTCAAGCGCCTGGCCGTGCGATGGGAACGACGCCTCGAACTCCACGACGCCCTCATCTCACTGGCCTGCAGTCTCATCTGCTGGCGACGCCTCAAGAAACATCGATCATGATCGTGTTAGGAGCTCTTCGGTGTGTTCATTTGATTGTCGGTTCCCCGGTGATAGATGACGCTTTCAGCAACCTCTCGACCGGCCACGACGATTGCGGCGATGACTGCCACCCAGCTCCAACAACCTCCGCTCAAGTCGGTCACTGTGGAGCAGAGCGCGAATGCGAGAGCGGAAAATCCGATGTAGGTGCCGGACTCTCGGATCATAAGCGTTAGTTGAGTTCCCTCGCGTCGACCTAGGAGGGGACCCAAAAGGAGAGTAATAGCTCCCATTAGAAGCAATGTGGTCGTCTGTGGTGAAATATCGCCCACGCGGCTGTCTGTGGGGGCGGCAAAGAGGACAGTCCAGGCTGCTAGCGCGATGGTTCCTCCAAGTAGGCAGACATCAAACTGACGCCTTGTCGCAGCCAGCGCTAGCTCATGGATCTCATCGGATTCTTCCGCGGATGCAGTTGCGGGAGCGGCCACTTCTACGACCCCGCCTCGAACGGCCGTCCCTAGGTCTTTTCGAAATAGCACTAGATAATGCACGAACCAGAACGCTCGGCCCGCGACTACGGCAGTCAGGAGCACCCAAAAAATAGTGCTCGTTGAGACTGAAGTTGACAGCCTGTGTAGGGAATTCATTTCGGTGGACAAGGGGGTCGTTGCATGCATCGGCCGGTGTAGCTTCTATTTCTGTGCTTGCAAATAGTCAGGCTGCCCTCCAAGGGTCTGGTCAGGTACTCGGCTAAGCCGGCAGTGTATTCTGCCAATTCCAGGGAGCCCCATGCGCTGGCTGGATCTCCGAGCGCCATTTTGCAGGAAGCAAGGTCGGCGTGTAGGGCGGTGGTGTGGATTTCCAGGAGTGCCGCCAATGGGCTCGCCGGATCGCGCTGGCGATGGTAGTTGTTTTCCGAAATCAGTGCCGTGCACACCTCGGCTGCTTCCGCGTAGGCGCCGTCTCTCATTTGTTGTGAAATATGCACTCTTTTTTCTAGGATGGCTCCCAGGGTGTCAGCTTGGTCGCCGCTCTCGGAAATTCCAGGAGTCGACATTCCGGCCTCCGTCGCTTCGCTGGCAATATAATAATCCAATATTCCCAGGATGGGATTCGGGAAACCGAAGACAGTCCACTCGGAGTAGCGGGATCACCTGTTTTGATGTATGAGCTCCTAACACGATCATGATCGATGTTTCTTGAGGTGTCTCCAGCAGGTGAGACTGCAGGCGAGGGAGACGAAGGCGTTGTGGAGTTCGGTGCGGCGTTCCCAGCGGACGGCGAGGCGTTTGAACTGGTGGAGCAGGGCGAAGGTCTGCTCGATGACGTAGCGGAGCTTGCCCATGCCCTGGATGTTCGGGGCACCTCTGCGGGAGATGACTGGCAGGATCCGCCGTTTTCGCAGTTCGCGGCGGTTGGGGTTGGAGTCGTAGCCCTTGTCGCCGAGCAGGGCCTGGGGGCGCTGGCGGGGCTGGCCCGGGCGGGCCTGCGGCGGGCGGGATGCCGGCGACCAGGGCAAGGGTCTGGGTGGCGTCGTTGACGTTGGCCGCGGTGGTGATGACCTTCAGCGGGGTGCCGCGTCCGTCGCAGATCAGGTGGTGTTTGCTGCCCGTCTTCCGCCGGTCGACCGGCGACGGACCGGTGTCGGCTCCCCCCCTTTTCGTGCGGACGTGGGAGCCGTCGATGCACGCTCTGGACCGGTCCAGCTCGCCGGCCGCGTTCAGTTCGGCGAGCAGGATCCGGTGCAGCTGGTCGAAGACCCCGGCCTTCTGCCACCGCTCCAAGCCTCGCCAGCAGGTCTGGCCCGATCCGAACCCCAGCTCCAGCGGCAGCAGTTGCCAGGCGATGTCGTTGCGGAGCACGTACAGGATGCCCTGGAGGCACACACGGTCCGGTACCGGTCGCGGCCCTGGCGACCGCTCGGGCCAGGGCGGCAGAAGAGGCTCGATCAGAGCCTACAAGTCGTCGTCCATGATCCACGGCCGGGTACTCACACCATCCCGAACGGTCGAATCGTCATACCTGTCACGACCGACCAGGAGCATTCAGCAAGATCGTGTTACGAGCTCTTAGTTGCTTTGTGCCCACTCCTCGCAGAGCTCGGCCACGCGCACGATGTGCTCGCCTATCTCCTGGCTCAGTGCGGGGAAGTCGTAGCCGGGGTAGTAGGCCTCCACCAGGCCGCAGAGCGGCAGACTCAGCGACAGTTGCGCGGTTGCCCGCGCCGCCGGCTGGTAGTGGATGAGGGTGTTACGGAAGCCCCTACGATTACCTTGGAGCATCAGGGCAGTCGTGCTGTGGCCGAGTATGGCGTCAAGGATTCCCTGCGACCGTCCAGTGACACTGGCCCCGTAATGCCGCTGAAGCTCCCTAAGGCTCGCCAGCACCTGGTAAAGCGTGACGAACTTGAGCTTGAATACGGTCTCAGCCGAGGCATTGTCCGTGTCACCCGAGAGCATAACGTCAAGGAAGTTAAGGGCGCACCGAAAGGCCGTTAGAGCCCCCACCATGCCGTCATCAAAGGCGGGGTCGAACGCACCGTTGAAATACTTCTCAGTCTTGACGTCCTTGTTCTCTATCTCGCCCAGGTTCATGGCATTCACGAACGTCGTCGGACCCTCCCACGGGAGGGTCCCCAGGAAGCGGGCAACGTAGCCGCCCTGGGACTCACCTACAGCCATAAGCGCCAGGCCGAGCGACTTCGGGTCGGTCAGGTCTTGCGGCGTCGCTCCCAGGTAGAAGCTGGCTACCTGAGTGGTTGTTACCAGCCGACCCCGATAGCTCCAAAGCCCCAGGTCATCCACCCACGCCCGAGCTGCCGGCAGCCAAACTTTGCTTCGTAGGTGCTGGCGGAACGCAATCAGCAGGTCATCGAAGTACTTCGAGACACCGACCATGCCCTTGTTAGGCCCCGTGTCTTTGAAAAGCTTGACTGTGTGCCGCACCCGCTCGATGGTGACGCCACTGTCATAGTTAAGCAGGGTCGCTCGCGCCGGGTCGATCTCCTTGAGAGCCCTGTGCGACTCGTAGACAAACAAGGAGATGTAGTTGTTCATGCAGTACAGCGGGATGAGCGTATTCTCGGGGTCAGCCAAGACGCTACCGAGGAAGCGGCGGGCAAACGTGAAATCGTTTTCCATGAGCCGCACCGCGACCTGGCTTTCAAGGGTGGTACCCGCGCCCATCTGCTACCCCTTGCTACTGCGACTCGTTGACGATGATTCAAGGGAAGTGTCCGCGCCCCTACTTTCATGTCATCAAGAATAGATCCGCGCACCTCTGGCCCGGAAAAGGAGAATGCCGAAAATTCCAAGAAGGCGATCCGAGTTTAGGCCACGCATCTGATGATGACCAGACCTGGTTGGAGACCGAAGCCCTCGTGGAGTCGGCCCCCACTTCGGACCCTGTACCGTCCGGAGCGCTTGACCCCGTTGACACGACGCTTGCTCAACCTGGGTCAGCTGGATCACGACGGCGCCTCAGAGCGTGCCCAACTCCGCGAGGCTTTCGGCTTCCAGGTCTTTGACGGGACCTCCACCCTCACAGAGCCGACCAGCGTGGCGAGAATGCCCGGCCAGCACTGACCGCTCGTCACGGATTGTTTTTGTCAAGTAGTTCGAGCAGCTTCCTGGCCTCACTGACAAAATCTGATCCTCTCTCCGTGAGGGCGAGCGGGCTGACTCGCTTGATCACCGTAAAGCCTATGGAGCGCTCAGTGCGGTTGAGTTGGTTGTGAAGGCTGCCGTGATCGATGCCCAGAGCACGCGCCGCCGCAGCGATGTTCCGGTGTCCGGGTAGCTGGACGATGCGGCGAAGGCGTTGGACGCAGTTTTTAGTCAGGCTGACGGACCGCATGGCAGGCGACAGGACAACGTCGAGGTGGGCGAATGGGCTGGAGTAGTAGGAAGTGGGGTGCCGTGGGATGCCGAGTCTGGCGATCATCGTCAGGACTGTCCGCGCGGAGATGCCAAGCTCGCGTCCGATATCAGGTGAATTCCTCAGCTTGTGTACGTATTCGTTCTCCAGCCACTCACGGGTGGTGATGCCTTCGATGTTCAGGGACGGATAGCCATCGCGCACTGGGATGTTGGCCTCGTCCAGTGCGGCCCGGATCGTGGTGGCGGAGCACTTGGCGAGGGCCGCGATTTCCCGCTGGGTGAGGCCCTGCTCTTCGTAGAGTTCTCGCAGCCGATCCGGGGCCAGGGGGCCCTGGCGCGGGATGTGGGTCCGGTGGCGGGAGCGCGGCGGGTCCGGACGAAGGGCCGTGGTGGCGGTGGCCTCGGTGTGGAGGCGGAGGTGGTCCTCGCCAATACCGAGGAGGTCGGCTGCCTCCGGCGCTGCCCGACCGGCGGCCATCAGTTCGGCGAACCGCTCCTGGTCGATCTCCCTAGGGGTGACGCCGGGCCAGTGTGACCCGTCGAGCCAGTGTGTAGGGGGTTCCCAGTGGACTGGTTCGGCGATGTGGTGCCGGGCGAGGTTCGCGGCGGCTTGGAGGTGGAGGAACTCGCGGGTGTCCGCCGGGAGCTGGTAGTGGAACTCGGCGTACCAGCTCGGAGCGCGCGAGGCGGCTCCCGGATGGGCACCGAGCAGGAGGTGCAACAGGTGGTGGCGGAGCCTATGGACCTGCCGGGGTGTGACCCGCAGGCCCTGCGTGCGGCAGAGCTGGGCGTACGCGCCGATGTCGAAGTCGATCGTGCTCTGGGAGAACGTCGCCCGTCGCCGTTCGTAATCGATCGGCGACGGGTAATCGTCCAGGGCGCGGGCCAAGGAGGCGAGCGCGGCGGCCAGTCTCGTCGGATCCTGTCCCCCCATCACGGCATCGAAGGCCTTCCGGTTGCTGGTCTGGACGCTGTTGTTGCCCAGCAACGCGGAGGCGGTCTTGAAGTCGTAGGCGTTCGAGCCTGTCAGCAGCAGCATGGAAGCGCAGGTTCTGCGAAAACCCGGAAGGAAGTCGGCTCGGGTGGCGTCTGCCGGCAGCAGTTGCATAGTCCATGTCGGCCAGAGCATGGCCGGTGTGCCGGCCGCACGGCGCAACACTTGGGTGCGGGGCAACGTGGGCATGGCCGGTGCGGTCGTTGCCGAGCCGTAACGGACCCGGCTCATCAGCCCGAGCTCGGGGTCCATGTCAGCCAGCACCCGGGCGGCCACCTTCGGCCCGGCCAGCGACCACTGTCCGGCGCTGGCGGTCAGGTTGGTCTTGGGCCCCCGCTGGCGTCGGCCGGATGCCAGCAGCCAGGTGAACACCTCGTCGCGAGCTGGATGGTGGTCCTGCGAGGCGATGGCGGCCAGAGCAGTGCCGATCGCGACGTTGTGGGCGTCGTTGGCTTCCTGCCGCTTGGCCAGGGCGGGCAGGGTTCCGCCGCACTCGGCCAGAACTCCGTGAACGGCAGCCGGGGCCGTCGGTAGGTCGGTATGGACGGCCCTAAGTGCGTGTCGGGCAAGCACGTAGAGTTCTTGTCCGCGTGCCAGCGCCGAATCCGTGCCCCGGTCGGCTCCCAGCAGCACTCGATCGACCTCGCGCTGGGCTGCAAGAACGGCTCCACCGCCGGGCAGGGCCACGGCGGGTGCCCGAGTGAGCTCATAGCCGCAGCGCACCGCCTTACCTGTACCGACGCCGTAGAGGCAGGTGCCGGGTCGGGCCGGGCGGGTGCGGTTGGGCCTGTTGACGACCGGCGAGTATAGGCAGCCAGGGCACCGGTCGAGTAGGAGGAGTCCGTGGCGGGTGCAGGCGAAGGACCAAGGCAACCTCCATGTCAGCTGCCAGCGCCCGTGGTCTTCCTCCAGGCAGGTAGGGCAGAGGCGGGTGTCGGTGCCGTAATGCCTCCAGGCCGGGGGCCTGCCCATCATGCGGGTTTCCGGATCGATGGTCACCACTGATCCGTTCCAGGGCCACAACGTCATGGCTGTCAGGGTCCGGGCATCAACTCCGGTTCTGCGGACGATCACCTCGTTTTCGAATGCCGTCAGCTGGCGGACCATCAGACGCGGGCGAGCGGTGGGCATACCCATGAACCGCAGGAGCTCCGTCGCAGTAACCGCCAGGCGCCGGGCGAGCGCCTCCAGCCAGCTGTCGAGCCCCTCACCCGGGATCGGAGGCACCCGGATAGGGATGTGGTCGGCAGTCCAACGCGTCACGCGGACTTCCTCCCGATCACGGACTGCGGCCTGCAGGACAGCAGGCCCGCTTGGATCGCCGCCTGCAGGTCCAGCCGGGCCTCCTCGGCTGCGGCGTCGTTCTTGACCTGGTCCATCAGTTCCGCATCGAGGCATTCGCGGCCGGTGCGGATCGCCCGGTAGCAGCCCCGGTTGATCAGCGCCATCAGCGAAGCGAAGTGGCCGCTGGAGCGGGCCCAGAAGTAGTCCGCGAGGTCGTCGGCCAGCATGCCCGGGTACTTGTCGGCCAGGACCAGCTGCTTCTCGATCGTTAGCAGGACCGTGCGGAAATCCTGCCGCCCCTGTTCGTCCTCCACCTGGAACGGCAGCAGGGTCAACGGGGTCGTACGGCGGCCGAACTGCGCGTGCAGGGACTTCCTCAGCGACTGCCCCTCGCTCAGGATCCCCCGCTCGCGCACGCCGACACCGACGTAGATCAGTGTGACCGGGAAGGTGTTGGACAGGAACTTCAGCTGGTTGACCATCCTGGCCGAGTTCGAGACCCCAGCGGCCAGGAAGTGGATGTCGTCGATCACGAAAGCAGACGTACGCATGGTCAGGACCGCGTCCACCGCACGTTCCGCCAGGGTGTCGGCGTCTCCGGTCACCGGCAGCTTGTAGAACCGGCAGATCGCCGCGTTCAGGCCGCGGATCTGCGTGTTCCCGCTTAGGGCAACATAGATGAGGGGAACCCTGCGGTGCCCGGCGGCCGTCGTCTCCCCGCGCAGAAGGACCTGCTGACGATAGAACTCGCGCCCGAAGTCCATGGCCGCCGTGCTCTTCCCGATCCCCGGATAGGCGTCCAGCAGGGCCGCAGGCTTGGCCTTGGACCCATCCTGGCGATTCGCGCCCACAATCTCGAACAGGCTCTCGTGGAGCTCGAGGAGCTGCGGCGTCTTGATCGGACCGATGTTGGCGTGCCACACGTGTCGGCCGTCGTGGTAGCGCACCAGATCTCGCGGGGACAGGTCGGCCATCTGGGCACGCGACAACCGCTCCGGCTGGACGCGGTCCGGACCGTTGACCATCTCCAGCCAGCCGTCCAGGCGCGTGGGCGAGTACTGGCGGTCGTCACCTTCGAAGGCCTCGCTCCCCGTCGGCCCGATCACCGGCTGTCCCAGATGCCGGCGTAGAAGTCGTCCTCGTCGATGACGCCGCTGGCTGCCCCGTCCCCGGGGAAGGGCGCCTCGCACTCCTGGTCCTCGTCGTCGTCCCCGCCTGGCACCACCTCGGGCTCCGGCACCCCTCGTGAGTCCAGCGCGGCGGCTGACTCCTCGCTCTTGGCGGCGGCAGGTGCCACCAGCGAGGTGATGCGGCTGACCGTCGGCAGCTGGGAGACCTCGTCTCCCAGCTCGATGTCGCCCTCGCCGACCAGCCGCAACCGCTCCTGCGAGAGCCGCACCGCCATCCGGCGCTCGGTACGGTCCGCGGTCAGCCCCGCGCCCCATCGCTCCAGCAGCTCGACCAGGGCACGTTTGACGTCCGGGAAGCGGTGCGTCTTGATCGCGAGCCGGCGTGCGTACTTCAACGCCTCCAGGCTGGCCGGGCCGTTCAGGGCGGCTGCGTGCTCCCAGTCCAGCGCGTGCCACAGGTGCGACCGCGGATCCTGGAAGTAGATCCTCCTGATGTCCGCGCGGTCCACCGCGACCGGCCACTTGCCCGCCTGCTCGCCGCGGTGTCCGCTGATCTGGTTGCGGTACCCCTCCAGCGCGTCACCGTTGTAGCGAAGCCCGTTGATTTCCACTCCGTAGTGGTGGATCGGGCACCACTCCTCCTCCAGGAACTCCAGCGCTAGCCCCGGCCGCGACGCAATCCGCAATGGCCCTGCCCTGGTCACGCCGTGCTCGAACATTTCCAGCGGGCTCAGCTTCAGGCCCGGGACCTCGGGGACTGTCAGCCCCCGGTGGTGCCGCCTGTGATACACCAAGGTGATCCACTCGCGGATGATCGCCTCGAGCTCGTCCAGGAAGAAGTACGCCTCCTCCTCCACCTTCACCCCGCGACTGTGCACGTCCGGGCCCTTGTAGCCAGGAAGCGCCGCCAGCAGTCCCTGGTTCAGCGTCTTGAACCACCGCTCCACCGGCTTGTCGGTGGGCGTATACGGACGGGCCGGCTGCAGGGAAATGTCGAGCTTCGCGCAGACACTCGCGATGTGGTTCGAGACGTAGACCTTGCCGTGGTCGTAGATGATCGTCTCCGCGGCGACGGGCGGCAGCAACGGCTGGCCGTGGGCGTCCACCAGCTTCTCCGCGTCCAGCACCACGGTGGAGGGCACCCCGCAGTACGGAAGCGGCTCACCGCCGCCCGCCACCTCTCGGGGACGGATCGTCTCGAACAGGACGCCGGCCACATCCGTCGACTTCGTCGACACCGGCGTCAACCGCAGCCCTGTGATCACTCTGCTGTAGAGGTCCATCGCGACCGTGAGCTCACAGCGCACCCACCGGCATGTCACCGGCTCCATCGCGAAGACGTCCAGACTGTTGGTGTCCAGCACCACGTACTCACCTGGCCGAGTCGCTCGCAGCCTGCCGTAGACCCCCTGCGGGCTGTTCGCGATCGACCGCTTCCCCTTCGTACTGCCCTCGAACGCATTCGTCCCCCGGCCAAGCTCCTTCAGCAGCGCGTACCCCATCGTCTGCCCCGGAATGGTCACCACACCACGGCCGTGCTCCTTGGCCAGACGCTCCTCGATCTCCGTCAGCACCAGTCCACGGACCGGGCGGCTGGACTTCTCATGCCTCTTGATCACCGAGCGCGCCATGTCCAACCAGCGCGGATCCGCCCGGTCCAGCACGCTTCGCTGCTGACGCCGACTCACCAGCCCGGCCGGTCCAGCCCCCTCGACCCTGGACACCCATCGGCGCACCGTGGCCGGATCGACTCCAAGCTCTGCGGCCTTCGCCCGGTACCGGTGCATCAACGGCACCCCCGGCGCATAGTCCGCCCGTGGCTCACCTTCCAACGCCATTTCACAAGAGCCTAGTTGGTAGCCAAAGCGAACCTCTTGGACGTGCCGGAACCGAGCGGTGAGCGCATCGTCCTCAGCGGTGCTGAGGCCACCCAGCACAGCACCGACCGCTGGCTCCGCAGGTGGGGCCTCCACCAGGAACTCCGTGGACGGATGGGCCAGCAGCACCGACAAGTCGACCTGCCGCCACGTCGGGCGGCCATCCGCCGACATCTGTTGCAGCAGGACGCGACGGCCTTCGATCTCCGCGATCGTGAACTGCTCGCCGTCGTAGGTCAGCGGCAGTCCCGGCCGAAGCGTCGTCGTCCAGGAGGCACTCACGCGGACCTCCGAAGAACCCACTCGCCACTCAGCGGGCGTGACAGGTCAGTGGTCAGCCGACCAGACCACACCAGGGCCAACAGCGCCGGACGCACCTCGTGCTCCGGACGCCCGGCCGCCAGCCGCCGCTCGGCGACCGCGAGCCGATCCCCGTCCTGCACGCATTCCCAAGCACGCTCAATATCGGCTCGCGGAACCACGCCGGGGCGGCGGTAAGCCGCGAGGAACCGGACATTCTCCAGGACCACGCGGTCCTCCCCGGACCAGATCTCGTACTCCCAACCGTGCCGCTCGACCAGCTCACGCGGCCAAGCTAACGCTTCCGCGATCCTCGGATCGGCGAGCCGAGCCTCCGGCTTGACGTTCACCACCCGCACCACGCCCGACTCCATGACCAGCAGAAAGTCCGGCACATGCCGACGTACACAGTTCCCGACCCGGGCCGTCATGTGGCACGGCTGGGCATAGATCCCGCGTACTGCGGGATCCATATCCGCCAGCAGAAGTCGCGCCAGCTCCAGACGGCTCTCGTAGACCACCGGTCCGGCCATCGTCACCGACGCGTACCGACCCGAGTAGTGCGCCTGACCATGAACGGAGCGGAACCTCCGCCACGGCACCGACCAAGTGAAATCGGCCAACCGCAGATCCCTGAACGGAATCTTTCGCACCGATGCGTCGTCATAGCGGACCGACGCTGTCGGCTGTTCATACTTCCCACGTACCCGAGCTGGACTCTGAACGGCCATACGATGGAAGCTAGTTACCATCCGGAGTCGGTGCGCACAGATCCATGGAAATGCGCATCTGGTGCGCATCTCATGGGTACAGTGCGCACCGTTTCGCGGAACCTAGACCCCATCAGGCGGCGGGCCGGGCGGCCTCGATCAGCTGGCGCAGGGCGCCGTGGTACACCTCGTGGTCGGTCAGGGCGGGCAGTACGTCGGCCAGAGCGCCGGAGAGGACCGGGAACCGCTCCGGGTCCAGGGCCGCCAGGGCCGCCCGCGAGGCGGCGGTGACCCCGGCCGGATCGCGGTGGTCCACGAAGGCGGCGCTGCCCAGGGTCAGCAGGTACATCCGGCGGTACGCGGTCATCGCCTCGGCGGGGGTCATCCCCGCGGCCACGCTGTCGGCGAGCGCGGGCTCCACGAGCCGGGCCAGGAGCTGGCGCCCGAGCCAGGGCCGGCCGCCGCGCAGGACCAGCAGTCCGGGGTGCGCGGTGAGCAGCCGGTAGAGGGCGGTGAACCGCAGCTCGGTGGCCTCGGCCCAGCCGGTTCCGGCCGGGATCTCGGGCAGCTGGGCCGCGAGGTGCTCGGTGCAGAGGTCCAGCAGGCCGGCGAGGTCGGCGCAGCGGCGCTGGACGGTGGCGTGCGAGACCTCCAGCCGGTCGGCGAGGGCGCGGAAGCTCAGCACGCCGGGCCCTTGTTCGTCGAGGATCCGCAGGGCGGCAACGGCGATCGCCTCGGGTGTGGCGCGGTCCAGGGCGGCTGATCTCCTCGGCATGAGATACACCGTATCAGACGGCGTAACGTACGCCGTATCAACCCCTTCGTGTGACCCCGACTACGCCCATATTGCTGGTCATTGGCCAGTAATCCGCGACTTATGTTGACAGTGGGTAGTCACACCGCTGCACTGGGCCGTCGACAGTCTTCCCCACGTCTAGGAGACTCCGTGCCGCCTCGCCTGCGCGCCTCGCTCCCCTGCCTGACCGCGGCCGCCCTGCTCACCCTGTCCCTCTTGCCCGCCCGCGCGGCGGCCGAGCCGACGGCGACCTCGGACACCCCGCTCGCGCTGACCCCGCCCATGGGCTGGAACAACTGGGCCCACTACATGTGCGACATCGACGAGGCCAAGGTCGTCGCGAACGCCGACGCGCTCGTCTCCACCGGCCTCGCCGCCAAGGGCTACGACACGGTGACCGTCGACGACTGCTGGATGACCAGGAGCCGCGACGACCAGGGCAACCTGGTCGTCGACACGGACAAGTTCCCGCACGGCATGGCCTGGCTCGGCGACCACCTGCACGCCAAGGGGCTGAAGTTCGGCATCTACCAGGACGCCGGATACCTCACCTGCGAGCGCTATCCCGGCAGCGGCGCGCCCGACGGCGGCGGCCCGGACCACTACGCGCGCGACGCGCGCCAGTTCGCCGCCTGGGACGTCGACTACGTCAAGATGGACGGCTGCAACCTCTGGGTGCCCCCGGGCACGACCAAGGAGCAGGCTTACCGCGACGCGTACAACTCCGTCGCCAAGGCCATGCGCGAGAGCGGCCGGGACATGGTGCTGTCCGCCTCCGCGCCCGCCTACTTCCAGCAGGGCGAGTGGGGCGGTCCCGACTGGCACAAGGTGCTCGGCTGGGTCGGTGAGACCGGCCAGCTGTGGCGCGAGGGCCGGGACATCAAGGTGTACAAGCCGACCGCCCCGGACACCTCGCGGTGGAGTTCCGTCCTGGGCAATTACGGCTACAACCGCTGGCTGGGGCGTTACGCGGGCCCCGGAAACTGGAACGACCCCGACTTCCTGATCGCGGGCGCCCCCGGGCTCACCGCGGCCGAGAGCCGCAGCCAGGTCGGCCTGTGGGCGATGATGGCCGCCCCGTTCATCCTCTCCTCCCAGGTCTCCGAGCTCTCCCCGGCCGGGCTGGCCGCGCTCGGCAACACGGAGCTGATCCGGCTCGACCAGGACCCGATGGGCCGGCAGGGCGCGGTGGTCTCCTCCAACGCCACCTTCGACATCCTGGTACGCCCGCTGGCGGGCGGCGACCGCGCGGTGGCCGTGCTCAACCGGTCCGGCAAGGCGCGGGACATCAGGGTGCCGCTCGACGAGATCGGGCTGCGCACCGCGGCCACCGGCGCCTGCACGGCCGGGGCGAAGAACCTGTGGAACGGGGAACGCCGCGAGGTCTCCGACGCGTTGACGGGGAAGCTGGACGCGCACGACACCGCGGTCTGGCGGCTCACCCCGCACGGCTGCGCCGAGGCCGTACCCACCGGCCAGATCACCGGGGACGGCGTCAGGTGCGCCGACGGGGCCAACACCACCGGTGTCGGCGCCGTCGTGATGGCGGGGTGCACCGGCGCCCCCGACCAGCGCTGGACCGCGGAGCGTGACGGGAGCCTGCGGCTGGCGGGCGAGTGCCTGTCGGCGGGCGAGAAAGGCCTGGTGGAGCTGGCCGACTGCGCCGCGGACCACCGCCGACCGGGGCAGGGCTGGACCCCGCGCCGCGACGGGGCCCTGGTGGAGGACGCGAGCGGGCTGTGCCTGACCGCTCCGGCACCGGTCGCGACCCCGGACGCGCCCGCCGGGCGGCTGCGGCTGGCCGAGTGCGGTGACCACCGGGTCGACCAGGCCTGGGCCCTGCCGGTCTGACGGGCACGGGGATGAGGAATTCGATGCCACGCGACCCGAGCCCGTCCACCCGACGGCTGTCCACCCGAGGGCTGCCCACCCGACGGCTGTCCACCTCCCTCGTGGTGCTGCCCGCCGCGCTGCTGACCCTGGTCTGCGCGGGGGCCGCCCCGGGAGCCGCCTCGCCCGGAGCCGCGGCGCCCGCCGCCGAACCGCGAGGCGCCGTACGGACGCACGCGCGGGCCGCGCCGAAACCGCGGACCTTCGACACCGGGCCCGCGCGGGCCGCGCTGGAGCGGCTGCTGCCCCGGCACGCCGCGCAGTTCACCCTCGTACCGGACACGGCAGCCGGGGCCGACACCTTCACCGTGTCCGGGGTGGCCGGCGCGATCACGGTCCGGGGTTCCACCGGCGCCACCCTGCTCACCGGGGTCGGCTGGTACCTCCAGCACATCGCGGGCGCCGACATCGGCTGGCCCGGCGACAGCGTCTCCATGCTGCCCGCCGAACTGCCGCGGGTCCCCGAGCCGGTCACCCGCAGCGCGCTGGTCCCGCACCGGTACGCGCTCAACGACACCGACGACGGGTACTCCGGCCCCTACCGCTCCTTCGAGGAACACCAGCGCCAGATCGACCTGCTCGCCCTGCACGGCATCAACGAGGTGTTCGTGCAGGTCGGCGCCGAATATCCGTACTACCGGGCGCTCCAGGAATTCGGCTACTCCGCCGAGGAGCTGCGGGAGTGGATCCCCGGCCCCGCCCACCAGAGCTGGTGGCTGCTGCAGAACCTGAGCGGCTTCGGCGGCCCGGTCACCGAACGGCTGATGCGCGAGCGCGCCGAGCTGGGCGGGCGGATCGCGGAGCAGCTGCGCGCGCTGGGCATGACGCCGGTGCTGCCGGGCTACTTCGGCACCGTGCCGCCCCGCTTCTCGGCGCGCAATCCGGGCGCGGCCACGGTCCCGCAGGGCGACTGGGCGGGCTTCGACCGGCCGGACTGGCTGGACCCGAACTCGGCGGCGTTCGGGAAGCTGGCCGCCGCGTACTACCGGGAGCAGCGCGCTGTCTTCGGCGACAGCGCGATGTACCGGATGAGCCCGCTGCACGAGGGCGGCCGGACCGGGGCGGTGGACGTGAGATCGGCGGCGGGCGCGGTGCAGTCGGCACTGGACGCCGCGCACCCGGGCTCGCTGTGGGCGGTGCTGGGCTGGCAGGACGACCCGACGAAGGAGCTGCTCGCCGGGGTGGACACCTCGCGGCTGCTGATCCTGGACGGGCTGTCCGACCGGTACAACCGCCTCGACCGGGAGACCCGTTGGGGCGGCGCCCCGTACGCGATGGGCAGCATCTACAACTTCGGCGGACACACGACGATCGGCGCGAACACCTCGGTGTGGATCGACCGGTTCGGTTCCTGGCGGGCGAAGCCGGACAGTGCGCTGACCGGCATCGCCTACCTCCCGGAGGGCACCGGGACCAATCCGGCGGCCTTCGACCTGTTCACGGACCTGGCGTGGGAGCCCGGCCCCGTCGACCAGCGCGCCTGGTTCGCCCGCTTCGCCCAGCGGCGCTACGGTCGCGCCGACCCCGCCTCGGCGGCCGCCTGGGAGGAGCTGCGCAAGGGTCCGTACAGCACCTCGTCGGGGCTGTGGTCGGAGTCCCAGGACAGCCTGTTCACCGCCCGGCCGGACCTGGCGGCGGCGGGGGCGGCGTACTGGAGCCCCAAGTCCATGCGCTACCCGGCCGGATCGGTACGACGGGCCCTGGACCACCTGCTCAAGGTGGATCCGGCGCTGCGCGGCTCCAGTGCCTACCGCTTCGACCTGGTGGACACGGCCCGGCAGGCCCTGGCCAACCATTCGCGGGTGCTGCTGCCGAAGATCAAGGCGGCGTACGAGGCCAAGGACCTGCCCCTCTTCCGCCGGCTCATCGCCGACTGGGCCTCCAGGGAGCGGCAGTTGGACGCGCTCGTCGGATCCGACCCGAACTTCCTGCTCGGCGGCTGGCTGGCCGCGGCCCGCTCCCGGGGCGCGGACGGCGCCGAGCAGGACCGGTACGAGTACGACGCGCGCTCGGTCCTGAGCGTGTGGGGCCGGCAGAGCACGAGCGAGGGCGGCTTCCTGCACGACTACGCCAACCGTGAATGGAGCGGCCTGGTCTCCGAGTTGTACGCGAGGCGGTGGGCGGCCCACTTCGCGTCGCTGGAGGAGGCGCTGGTCCGGCGGGCCGCGCCCCGCGCGATCGACTGGCACGCATTCGAGGAGGAGTGGGCGCGGCGCACCACCCGGCACCCGGACCGGCCCACGGGGGATCCGTACGCCCTGGCGGCGCAGGTCGCCGCCTCGCTCCCCGCGGCCAACTGACGTACCGCACCGGACGCGGTGGCGATCACATCATGCGGTGATCGTCACCCTCCCGTGGGAATCTCGGTACCCGTGCGGGGGAGAAGACCCGCAGCGGTTCGTCGCCGGGGGCGGGCACTCGGTTCACTGGCCCGGACGATCAGGGGCGGCCGCCGGGGTGCGATCCGGCTGCCGTCCCTTCCGACGCCATGACGGTGCGCAGCCGTCGTGCCCTCCCGTAGGAGTGTCCGAGCATGTCCGAGACCGAACAGGGGCGGCCCGAGGCCGCCTCGTCGACCGCCGCGCCCAAGGCCGCGCCGGCCGAGGGAGGGTTCAACCCCTCCGCGACGCTGGAGCTGCTGACCCTCCTCGCCGCCGGGGTCGCCGATCTGGCGCTTGACCAGTTACGTCAGTCCGCCGACAAGGCCCAGGACGTGATGCGCCGCTCCGACCTGCGGGAACTGCTCACCGATGGGGTGGTCGAGCTGCGCAAGCGCGGGGAGCTGGCCACCAGCAGAGTCGGGGCGGGCTCCGAGAACTACCTCGAGACCATGGCCCGCCGGGCCGCGGAGAGGGCCGGTCACCCCCGTGCATGACCACACCGGCTTCAAGGACCGCATCGACGAGGTGCTGGTCCGGCTGGCGGACGAGGAGGAGCGCGCCCTGCTGGGGCTGAACGTCGAACTCTCCCCGCTGTCCGAGCAGTTGCGCCGCTCCCTGGCCTACGGGAAGCGCATCCGGGCCGCCTTCCTGTACTGGGGCTGGCGGGCGGCCGGCCAGCCCGACTGCGAGGGCGTGATCCGGGCCGCGGCCGCGATGGAGCTCGTGCACGCGGCGGCCTGCACGCACGACGACATCATCGACGACAGCCGGATGCGGCACGGGCAGCTCACCGCGCACGCCGCCTTCGCCGCCGCGGGGCAGCGCTCCACCGCGCTCGCGATGATCCTCGGCGATCTGCTGATGGGCTACGCGGGCCACCTCTTCACCTCCTGCGGGCTGCCCGGGGCCTATCTCGCACGGACCGTGCCGCTGTGGTCCACGCTGCTGCGCGAGACCATGGCCGGCGAGTTCCTCGAAGTGCTGCGCACCGACGCGCGTGCGACGCGGGAGCCGCAGGTCTCGGAGTCCCTGGAGGTGTGCCGCTACAAGACGGCCAAGTACACCGTGGAGCGGCCCCTGCACCTCGGAGCCACCCTCGGCGGCGGGCCGCGCGCCCTGCTGGAGGCCTTCTCCGCGTACGGGCTGCCGCTCGGCGAAGCGTTCCAGCTCCGCGACGACCTGCTGGGGACCTTCGGCGACCCGGCCAGGACCGGCAAGTCGAACCTCGACGACCTGCGGGACGGCAAGCCCACCGCGCTGCTCGCCCTGACCCTCGCGGCGGCCGGCGAGGACGACCGCCGGCTGCTCGCCAAGCTCGTCGGCAATCCCGAGCTGGGCGCCGAGGAGGCCGCCTCGGTACGGGAGCTGATGGAGCGGTGCGGGGCCCGGCAGCAGGTCGAGGACATGATCGGGGAGCGGATCGTCCGCGCCACCGATGCGCTGGCCACCGTATCGATGCCGGCGGAGGCGCGGTCCGCCCTGTGCGAGCTGGCCGGCACGGCGGCCGACCGGTCGCGGTGACGCCGCTGAGGCCCTTGAAGCCGCTGAGGCCGCTGAGGCCCGCCACGAGCGCCGCGGCCGCCGCGCCCCGCCGCCGCGTACGACTTTGAGCATCCCGAAGAACGAGGAATGACGTGAACGCCACCAATACCGCTCCCCCGAAGCCCCGTTACAGCGACGCCGACCTCGACACGCTGCGCACCCAGGGGGATCCGCTCGCGGACGAGACCGTCGCGACGATGTTCCGCCGCAAGGAGGTGGGCGACCTCAACACCCTGATGCGGTTCTTCAGCACCACGGGGGACAAGCTCCCGGAGAAGCTGCCGGCCGCGGCCGCCTCGTACTTCGAGGCCACCGCCATGCCGCCGAGCTGGGTGGACTGGGACATCATGGAGCAGGCCCGGCTGTTCTTCATGGACAACGCGGCCCACATCAACACCGGCCTGTCCTTCTCGGCGATGCCCGCGACCTACGCCATTCCCCGGCTCTCGCGGCTGCTCTCCTCCACGCACTCGCTCGCGTACCCCTCGCGGCGCATGGCCAACACCGGCCAGTTCGTCACGTACCTGATGCAGACCAACTCCTTCGCCGAGGGCAGCAAGTTCATCCCCGCCGCGCAGAAGGTGCGGCTGCTGCACGCGGCGGTACGCCACCACCTGCGCGAGGGCGGCCACTGGGACATCGAGAAGGACGGACTGCCCATCTGCCAGGAAGACATGATCGGGGGTCAGATCTGCTTCTCGCTGCTCGTCCTGGACGCCATGCACCGGCTCGGCATCCACATGAGCGAGGACGGGGCGGAGGCCTACTTCTACGCGTGGCGGGTCGTCGGCTCCATGCTGGGCTGCGACATGTCGGCCGTACCGCAGAACCTGACCGAGGCCCGCGACTACTGCGACCTCTACCTGCTGCGCAACCTCGGCCCCTCCCCCGAGGGGGTCAAGCTGAACGCCCAGCTGATGCGGATGTACGAGGACGTCGTGCCGGGCACCCTGTTCGACCCGATGGTGCCCGCCACCGTCCGCCACCTCGTCGGCGACACGATCGCCGACTGGCTGGAGATCCCGCGCAGCCCCTGGGACACCGCGGCGAAGGCCGTGCCCGTCTTCCTCGGACTGCTGGAGACCATCGAGGACAGCAGCCCCTTCGCGGAGTGGGCGCTCGACAAGGCGGGCTCGCTGCTGGCCGGCTTCGAACTGTCCGCGCTGACCCGGGGCCGGGTGATGCACCACGCCATCCCCGCGGAGCTGAAGACCGAGTACGGGGTGAAGGCGCCGCGCACCGGGCGCTGGGTGCCGCCGGCTCCCGTGCACTGACGGCGGCGCCGGGGCGGGTCACACTGGCCGTGTGAAGGCACAACCGGAACAACCGGAACGACCAGCGCAATCGTCGCGACCGCCGCGACCGACCCGCCCGGCACGACCCGCCGACCGGCGGCTCCGCCTGGCCGGCGCCGTCAGCGGGCTGGTCGCCGCCCTCGCCGGACTGGCGCTGGCCGAGCTGACCGCGGCGGCCGTCCGGCCCGAGTCCTCCCCGGTCACCGCAGTCGGCGGGGCCGTGGTGGACCGTACCCCGGTGGCGGTCAAGGAGTGGGCGATCCGCCAGTTCGGCGTCGCGGACAAGCTGGTGCTCAGCCTCGGGATCGTCGCGGTCCTCGGCACGGTCGCCGTACTGGCCGGGTTGCTCGCCGTACGCCGGCTCCCCGCGGGCATCGCACTGGCCGGCTGCTTCGGGGCCGTCGGCGCGGTGGCCGCGCTCAGCCGCCCGGAGGCGACCTGGCGGGACGCGCTGCCGTCACTGGTGGGCGGGGCGGTCGCGGCCGGGGTGCTGTATCTACTGGTCACGGCGTTGAACCGGCCCCGGCCGAGCTACGCCCCGCCCGGCGGTGCCTGGGCGATGGACCGGCGCGGCTTCGGACGGCTGGTCGCCGCCACCCTGGCGGTTTCGGCCGCGGCGGGCTTCGCAGGGCGGCGCCTGGGCGCCTTCGGCTCGGCGGGGGCGACGGCCTCCCGGGCGGACTTCGTCCTGCCGCCGCCCGCGGTGCCCGCGCCGCCGGTGCCGGCCGGGGCCGATCTTCGGGTGCCCGGTGCGTCGCGGTTCCTCACCCCCAACCGGGACTTCTACCGCGTGGACACCGCCCTGGTCGTCCCGCGCGTGGACGCGGACACCTGGCGGCTGCGCATCCACGGCGAGGGGGTCACCAGGCCCCTCACCCTCGACCTGCGGGAGCTGCTCGCCCGCCCGCTGGTCGAGCACGACATCACCCTCACCTGCGTGTCCAACGAGGTCGGCGGCCCGTACGCGGGCAACGCCCGCTGGCTCGGCGTACGCCTCGCCGATCTGCTCCGCGAGGCCGGGGTCCGCCCGCCGTCCCGGGGCGGACCCGCCGACCAGCTGGTGGCGCGCTCCGTCGACGGGATGACGTTGGGCACCCCCGTCGAGGCCGTCATGGACGGCCGGGAGGCACTGCTGGCCGTCGGGATGAACGGAGAGCCGCTCCCCTTCGCCCACGGTTTCCCCGTACGGATGGTCGTACCGGGCCTGTACGGGTACGTGTCGGCCTGCAAGTGGCTGCGCGAGCTGCGGCTGACCACCTTCGACGCGTACGACGCGTACTGGGTGCGCCGGTCCTGGGCCGCGCGGGCCCCGGTCAAGACCCAGTCGCGCATCGACACCCCGCGGGCGTCCGCCGAACTCGCGGCCGGCCGGGTGGCGGTCGCCGGGGTGGCGTGGGCGCAGCACCGGGGGATCTCCCGGGTCGAGGTACGGGTGGACGGCGGCCCGTGGCGGGAGGCGCGGCTGGGGGACGCGGACGGCGACGACACCTGGCGCCAGTGGGTGTGGCAGTGGGAGGCGACCCCCGGCCGGCACACCTTGGAGGTCCGGGCCACCGACCGCGGGGGCGCCGTCCAGACGGGTGAACGCGCCGGAACGGTCCCCGACGGGGCGACCGGATGGCACTCGGTCCCGGTGCGCGTGAATCCGGCGTGAGACGGGCCGCCGACCGGTCCCCCGGTCAGGGGGCCGGGGCCGGGCGGCCGTCGCGCGCGAACCGGTCGATCGCCCTGAGCGCGTGCGCCCTCGACTCGTCGTCGCCCAGGTGTCCGCCCTCCTCCACGACGATCAGCTCGGCGTCCGGCCAGGCGCGGGCGAGCTCCCAGGCCGTGTCGAGCGGCGCGGCCATGTCGAGCCGGCCGTGGATCAGCGCCCCCGGGATCCCGGCCAGCCGGTGCGCGTCGCGGATCAGGGCGCCCTCCTCCAGCCACGCGCCGTGGGCGAAGTAGTGGGCGCAGATCCGTACGAGGGCCAGCCGCGCGGCGGGCGGCCGGTCACCGTACGGCCGGGAGGCTCCCCGGGTCTCGCCGGACAGGACGGCGTCCTCCCAGTCGCACCAGTCGAGGGTGGCCCGCTGCCGGACGGCCGGGTCGGGATGGTTCGTCAGCCGGGCGTACGCCCCGACGAGATCCCCGTCGGCCTCGGCGGCGCCGGCTCCCGCCCCGGCCCCGGCGGCGAACCGTTCCCAGGACTCGGGGAAGAACCGCCCGGCCCCGCGGTAGAGCCAGTCGATCTCCGAGCGCCGGGTGGTGGTCACCCCAGTGAGGACGATCTCGGTGACGCGCCGCGGGTGCGCCTCGGCGTACGCGAGGGCGAGCGTGGACCCCCAGGACCCACCGAGCAGCAGCCAGCCGCCGATGCCGAGGTGTTCGCGCAGCCGCTCCATGTCGGCGATCAGGTGCGCGGTGGTGTTGTGCGCCAGGTCGGCGGCGGGGTCGCCCGCGTGCGGGGTGCTGCGCCCACATCCGCGCTGGTCGAAGAGGACGATCCGGTAGCGGGCGGGATCGAAGTACCGCCGCCAGCCGGGTCCGGAACCGGAGCCGGGGCCGCCGTGCACGGCGAGGGCCGGTTTGCCGGCGGGGTTGCCGGATTCCTCCCAGTACACGAGGTTTCCGTCGCCGACGTCGAGCATCCCCGAGGCGTACGGCTCGATCGGCGGGTGCAGTGCGTACGCGCTGGTCATCGGCAGTTCCTCATCGATGGTTCCTCGGGGCCGGTACGGCCGCGGCCGCGCCGCGGACCATGGCCCGGGGGCCGGCCAGTTCGCGGGCCAGGTGCAGGAGGTCGGGGCTGGTGGGGCCGGGCACCGTCCAGATCACGGCGCCCGAGGGCTCGGGCGGGGCGACGGCGGCGAACTGTGCGCGGACGGCGGCCTCGGCGGCCGCACCGTCGGGCAGGTGGAGGGTTTCGTAGCGCACCGGCGCGGTGTGCACCTCCCGTACCTCGATCCGGCCGTCCGCCTCGATCAGCAGCTCCGCGAAACCGCGGCCGCCCGGCTCGTCGGGGCCGCGGCCGTGGGTGTTGCCCGCGTACGCGGCGCTCAGGCCGGCGGCGGGGGCCAGCCGGTGGTGCACGTGGCCCAGGGCCCAGTGGTCGTACCCGGCCGCCTCCAGCGTGCGCACGGTGGTCGGCGCGCAGGTCCGGCGGCTCCAGGCACCGTGCAGGCTGGTGTGCAGGAGACCTATGTTCACGGTCCCGGGGATGCGGCGGGGATAGCCGGCCGCGAGGTCGCGCCTCTCGTCGCCGTCCCCCACCGACTGGCCGTGGACCGTGATCCCGAGGTCCGGCCAGAACACCGACTCGGGGGCGTCCGCCGCCAGCCAGCGGGCCGAGGGCGGCAGCAGCAGCTTGGCCGGCAGCGGGGTCTCGGCGTCGTGGTTGCCCGAGACGACCACGGTCGCCAGCCCCGCCTCGTGGAAGGCGCCGAGGGTTTCCTGGAAGGCGGCCAGCGCGCGGATGTCCGAGTGGCTCCGGTCGAAGACGTCCCCGGCGACGAGCACCGCGTCGTAGCCGCCCGCGGTGATCCGGTCGGCTGCCGCGCGCAGCGCTTCGTACGGGGCCGCGCGCGGGTCTATCTCCGGGGCGCCCGGGTAGTCCTCCAGCCCGTGGAGGAGGGAGCCGATGTGCAGGTCGGCCAGGTGGGCCACGCGTATGCGGCTGCCCGGGGACGCCGTCACCGGTGCCCGCCCGCGCGCATCCGGTGGTGGGTGAGGATGAGGTCGGTCTTGAAGGCGTCCTGCTCCAGCAGCCAGCCCTCCGCCCGCAGCTTGCCCATCAGCAGGGCGCGGAGCTCCAGGACCTCGGGGAAGGTGCCCGCCTTGGCGGTGATCTCCGCGAACCAGGTCCGTTCACCGTCGGGCCCGGTGCGCAGCCGGCTCACCTGCAGCTCGACGGGGTGGTCCAGGATCCGGCCCGGGTGGTTGGTCTGTCGCACGGGGCCGTGGATGAGGGAGCCGGCCGCCGCGGCCTGGGCCCGCTGCCACAGCCCGTCGGGCAGCCGGTCCAGGGCAAGGGCGCGGGAGGCCTCGGGGCCGGGGAGTTCGCCGGGCGCGAGGTACGGGGCGGGGGCGCGCCGTTTGGCGGAGAAGTCGAGGGTGGCGCGCGCGTGGCTGAGATTGACCCTGGCGGCGCGGAAGCAGCCGTCCGCGCCGAAGCCGTCGCGGCCCGCCCGTTCGAGCGCCCGCGCCAGGGCGGCCGGGTCGGTGCCGTCACCGTCGATGCCGAAGCGCGCCTTGTAGGCGAGGCGGACCCGGCCCTCGTCGTCGTGGCGCCGCATGCGGAGGATCCAGCCCTGGCCGCTGAGGCTCCGCTCGGCGTCGTCCAGGTACTGGGCGACCTCGAAGCTGCCGGGCGCGCCGAGGCGGAGCGCGACGACGGCCCGCTCGAGCGGCGTCCCGCCGGCGTCCAGTACGCGGCACGGGTCGATCAGGAGCTTGACCTGGTACGCCCCGTGGCTGATCCGGCGAAGCAGGGCGTCCTCCATGGGTGGTCGAGCGGGCGTCGTCGTCCGGACGCACGGACTACGAACCTACCCCGGGACCGCGGCCACGCCACCCGGATGGCCCTCAACTCCGGGGGCACCGGCGCCTTACATTAAACGGGTTATCCGGACATCCCTCGCATGTCGTCGTCCCGTACGTCAGGAGCCGGCGCAGTGGAGCTGACCAGTACGTCGTTCCTCGTCACGCTGATCGTCGTCACCGTGCTCGCCATGCTCGCCGCGCTGCTGCTGTGGAACCGGATCCCCGGACCGGGCTGGCTGCGCTGGACCGCGCGGCTGGCGATGATCGGGCTGTGCCAGCTGACCGCCATCTGCGTGGTGGCCACCTGGATCAACGGGAGTTACGGGCTGTACTCCTCGTGGGACGACCTGCTCGGCACCCCCACCGGCGAGAACGCGTCCACGATGACGGGGCCGCCGATGGGCCGGGCCAGGTTCACCCGGAGCGACGACGGCATGCGGACCACGTACTTCCGCGGTTCCCATTCGAAGCTCGCGGGGCAGGTCGTCGTGTGGACTCCCCCGGAGTACGACGCGCCGGGCGCGGAGAAGACCCGTTTCCCCGTACTGATGCTGCTGCACGGCTACCCGGGCTCGCCGCGGACCTGGATCGACCTCGGGAACATGCCGGGCGCGCTGGACCGACTGGTGCAGGTGGGTGCGGCGCTCCCGTTCATCGTGGTGATCCCCGAGCTCTACCCGGGCGGGGTGAACACCGACTGCACCAACACGCCGCAGCGCAAGCTGGCCGACTGGCTGGCCGAGGACGTGCCGGACCTGGTCACCAGGAACTTCCGCACCCTCCCCGAGCCCAGGGGCTGGGCGCTGATGGGCGTATCGACGGGGGCCTTCTGTGCGGCCAAACTGCCGCTGCAGTACCCGGGTGCCTTCCGGGCGGGCGTGGCCCTGGACCCGGATCCCCTGACCGGGGATCCGGGCGTACTGGCCGACCCGGTCCTGCGCGAGCACAACAGCCCGATGTGGCTGGTCCGCCGCGCGAAGAAGGCGGACGTCGGACTGTTCCTGGCCACGTCCGCGCAGGACAAGGACAGTCCGCCGCAGCAGTTGGACGCCTTCGTCAAGGCCGCGGCGGGGACCGGCGTACGGGTGAAGACCCTGGTACGGCCCGAGGGCGGCCACAACTTCCAGACCTGGAGCGGGATGTACCCGGACGCCCTGGGCTGGCTGAGTACGGAGATCTCGCCGCCGAGCCCCGGCGGGGGCGGAGGCGGGGGCGGCGGAGGCGGAGGCGCCCCCTAGTTCGTCACCTCGTCATGTCCCCAGCCGGACCGGCAGGGCCTCGACGCTGTTGCCGATGAAGCTCCGCTGGCGCGGGAGTTCGCTCTCCGCCACGGCCAGGTCGAGGTCCGGGAAGCGGGTGAAGAGCCGCTCCAGGGCGACGGTGGCCTCCAAGCGAGCGAGCGGGGCGCCGACGCAGTAGTGCGCGCCGTGGCCGAAGGAGAGGCTGCGGGCCGCGGTGGGGCGGGTCAGGTCGAAGCGGTCGGCGTCCGGGCCGTGGAAGGCCTCGTCCCGGCCGGCGGCGGTGTATCCGGCGAGGACCGGGGTGCCCTGCGGGATCACGGTCCCGTCCACGGTCAGGTCGCGGGTGGGGTAGCGGAAGGGGAACCAGCTGACCGGGCCGTCCCAGCGCAGGGTCTCGTCGACCACGTCCGACCAGGTGGCCTTCCCCTCCTGGACGAGGGCCAGCTGGTCCCGGTGGGTGCACAGGGCGCGCACGGCGTTGCTGATCAGGTTGAGGGTGGTCTCGTGCCCGGCCACGAGCATCAGCCGCATGGTGCCGATGAGTTCGGCCTCGCTGAGCCGGTCGCCGTCGCCCTCGCGCGCGGCGATCAGCGCACTGGTCAGGTCGTCGCCGGGGTCCGCCCGCCGGGCGGCGGCGATCGTGCCCATCAGCTCGACGAGCTCCCGTACGGCGGCCATGGCCTCGGCCGGGGTGGTGTCGGTGGCGATGATCACGGTGTTGGACAGGTGGTGCAGCCGGCCCCGGTGCTCGGTGTCCACGCCGAGCAGCTCGCAGATCACGCTCAGCGGGAGGGGGAGCGCGAAGTGCGTGCGCAGGTCCGCGACGCCGTCGGGGGCCTCGGCCGCGGCCCGGGCCAGGTCGTCCAGCAGCCCGGCGGCCAGCTCCTCGACGCGCGGGCGCAGCCGCTCCACCCGGCGGACGGTGAAGGCGTTGCCGACGAGGGTGCGCAGGCGCCGGTGGTCGGCGTCGTCGGCGGTGTGCATGCCCTGGGCGTTGGCGAAGACCCGCAGCGGCCAGTCCCGGGGGATGGTGCCGTCGTGCAGGGCGGGGAAGTGCCGGGCGTCCTTGGCCACATCGGGGAGGGCGAGGAACTCCTTGAGCGCATCGTGCCCCAGGACGACCGCGGCGGGCACAGCGCCGGGGAGTACGACCTCGGCGACGGGGCCCTGGGCCCGCAGCCGGGCGTTGAGGGCGTGCGGGCAGCCGCCGGTGGGGTCTATGACATGCGCGGGTGCGTGATCGGACGACAAGCCGGCTCTCCTGACCATGTGGACGTGCTCCGGCCAACAGTGCGGCCTGGAGGACGGGTTGTTCAAGTGCGCCCCGCCGCCGTCTCGAAACCGGGTCGCAGCGGTCAGAACCAGTTGAGGGTGAGGGGGAAGGTGGTGGTGGAGGTGGTTGTGGTGGTGTCGGTCGCGGTGGCGGTGATCTGGATGGTGCCGGTGGCCCAGGGTTTGCCGGTGATGCGGCCGGTGGTGGTGTCGAGGGTGAGGCCGAAGGGGAGGGCGGTGGTGGTGTAGTGGACGGGGGGTTTGCCTCCGGTGGTGGTGAGCTGGACGGTGCAGGTCTGGTTGAACTTGCAGTTCTGGGGGCCGGGGTTGGCGAGCTTGAGGTCACCGGGAGTCGGGGTGGGCGTGGGTGTGGGCGTCGGGGTGGGTGTCGGGGTCGGCGTCGTACCGCATCCCGGTGTGGCCTCCGGCGGCAGCGGGACCCGCCAGATCTGGGTGTCGTTCTCCGAGCCGACCAGCAGGTTCGCGCAGTCGGCGTACGTCACCGTCTCGCCCTGGGACTGCGCGGGCAGGGCGACGTCGGCGAGCTTGGTCCCGGAAGCGCTGTACACAGAGGCCGTGTTGGCGCCGAACGGCCCGCCGCTGCGCAGGGCGTACGAGGCACCCGACGGCGAGAACGCGCCGTCGGTGGCGAAGACCGGCCCCGGCCGGACCGCGGTGAGGGTGCCCGGCTGTCCGGCGACCGGAGGCAGCGGGGCCTTGTACAACTGGCCTGCCGCGCCGATCAGTTTGCTCGCCAGGTAGATCTGTCCCGTGACGGGATCGGCGAGCAGGGACTCGGCGTCGTGCTTTCCGTCGGCGTAGGTGAAGCGGTACGAGTCCGGCGTGACGGTGGCGTTGGCGAGCTGGTCGGGCTCGGGGAAGCTGTGCACGGTGATCTCCGCGCGGTTGCCGAAGTTGTCCCCGATGTCGCCGACCAGGATCACCGGGGCACCGGCCTCGTCCTTGCCGAGCGCGAGGCCCTCCCAGTCGGTGTTGCCGACGCCGGAGAGGGTGAAGGTGGACTTGAGCTGTCCGTTCGCGCCGTTGCAGTCGATGGCGAAGACCTGGTTGGTGTTGCCGCTGTCATTGACGGCGTAGAAGACGCCGGGGTGTTTGCGGCTCATGGCGATGCCGCTCAGTTCGGCCAGTCCGCCCGGAAGGGTGCACTTCTTCTCGGGCGCCAGGGCGCTCGCGGCGGTGGGTGGGGACCCGGCCGGGGAGGCGGTGGCGCTGGCCATCCAGGCGAGCGCCGGCAGCAGGGTGGCGAGGGCCGCGGTCGCGAGGGCGGCGGCCCGTGGGGCTGTGAAGTGTCGGGACATGCACACAATGTGATGGGCCATCAGTCGATGGCGCCAGGAGCAACACGCCGCCGTTCGAGCATCGTTCAATGCCGTGCGGGCATGACTGCCGGGGCGCAAGGGCGATTCCCGGACAACCGTGCCGGCGCCCACCGGCGCCCGGTCAGCGTGCCGGTTCCCGTACGGGGGCGTTGTGCCGCGCGTGCGCGATGAAGGCGCGCGCCGCGCGGCTCAGCGACCGCCGCGCGTGCGCGATCCCCACCGGGCGCAGCAGCGGCGGGGTGAAGGAGCGGATTTCCGCGCGGCTGCCGAAGGCCCTGGTCACCACGTCCCGGTACCAGATCAGGGAACCGCGGCCGTCCGTCACGCCCGTCACCCAGGCGAGCCGCTCGTCCACCTCCAGGGTGGGTACGGGGCGCACGCCCAGGCAGCTGAACATGGCCTCCATCTCGGTGCGCCGGCCGGTCCCGGGGCAGGGCAGCACCATGGGCAGTCCGTCGAGCATCCGGAACGGCACCGGGTCGGGGAGCCGCGAGCCGATCGGCGAGATCAGCACCACCTCGCGCTCCTGGATGTGGTGGGTGGAGAGCCCGCTGTCCACGGGCAGGTCGACGAGCGCCAACTCGGCTCTGCCTTCGGTCAGTTCCCGGACCAGGACCTCCCGGCTGTCGTGCTGCTGGAGCCGCACGTCGACGCCGGGGTGGCGTTCGGTGAAGCCCGGAACCAGGTCGGCGGCCAGGTCGAGGGCCAGGGTGGGGGTGGTGGCGAGGGTGAGGACGTCCCGGGCGCCCCCGCCGTGCGGGGTCCCGATGTCGTCGATCGCCTCCACCGCGTTGAGGACGGTGCGGGCCAGCCGGACGACCCGGGCCCCTTCCGGCGTGAGGTCCACCCCCCTTCCCCGGCGGGCGAGGAGTTCGACACCGAGGTCGCGTTCCATGGCCTGGACGGCCCGGGAGAGGGCGGACTGGGCGACGAAGACCGAGGCGGCCGCACCGGTGATGGAACGGCAGTCCGCGACGGCGACGAGGTAGCGAAGCTGCGCGAGCGTGGGGGTCATGACCGGACGGTAACGGCGCCATGCTGTACCTGTAAGGGCCGTCGGGTGAACAAATGTCCGGTCCACCAAAGGCTTTCATACCCGGTGGGCGACAAGGCATACCGGTGCGGCATGTCCCCGGGCCGGTCCGGAGTACGCCGCCCCGCGCGCCGGCGCCCCCATCCGGGCGGGGAACGGCGCAGGCCACCGGCTCGGCCGGGGCCGGCCACCGGGCCACCCGGGGTGCGTCCGCAGTGCGCCGCGCGTGCCGCGGATCCGAAGCATCGTACTCCGCATGCCCGTTGACAGTGCACGGCGGTCCCCGCACGATGCAACCCGACATCGGGGAATTTGACCACTGCTCAAGCGCGCCGCACTCCTGGCGGGTCGCCCGTTTGTCCCGTCCTTCGTAGCTCGGCCCCGGTATCCCCCCGGGGGCGCACCACCGCGTCCGGTTCTGCGAAATGTGACACAGCACTCGATGAGGAGCGCCCGTGACCCCCCAGCCCGAGCCGTCCCCGAAGTCAGGGGCATCCCCGCAGACCGCCGCCACCCGCGATCTCGTCGTCGCGCTCACACCCTTCGGGGAACCCAACCCCAGGATCACGGCCGCCGCCGAGCGGGCCGGGGCGCTGGGGCTGCTGGACCTCGGGCGGGACCCCGACGCCGCACGCGCGGCCTTCGCGGAGCTGGGCCGTCGGCTCGGCGGCGGCCCCGGCGGCGGCCGCCGGAGGTACGGGGTGCGGGTGCCCGTCGGGTGCCCGCTGGAGCCCGGCGAGCTGCCGCCGGAGGTGGACACGGTGCTGCTCGCCGACCCGGCGGACCACACCCCGCAGCGGATGGCCGGCTGGGCCGCGGGCGGGCTGCGCCGGGCGTGGGCGGAGACGGTGAGCCCGGCCGAGGCACGGACAGCGGTGGCCGCCGGGGCGGTGGCGGTCGTCGCCAAGGGCCACGAGGCGGCGGGCCGCGTCGGGTCGGCCACCACCTTCGTGCTGCTCCAGCAACTGCTGGCCGGACCGGGGCTCGGAGTTCCCGTGCTCGCGTACGGAGGCATCGGACCGCACACGGCGGCCGCGGCCGTCGCGGGCGGAGCCGCCGGGGTCCTGCTCGACGTACAACTAGCCCTGACCAGCGAGGGGGTGGCGGAGCTGCCCGACGAAGTCTGCTCGGCCCTGCGGTCCATGGACGGGTCCGAGACCCGACTGGCCGACGGGCACCGCGTGTTCGCCCGACCCGACCTGCCGCACCCCGAAGGCCCGGCGGCCGCCCTGCTCGGGGCCCGGGACCTGCGCACGCAGCTGCTGCCCGTCGGGCAGGACGGGGCCTCGGCGGCCCGGCTCGCGGCGCACCACCGGACCACAGGAGGCGTCCTCCAGGCCGTACGGGCGGCGGTGAGGGGGCACTTGGAGGCGGCGGTACGGGCCCGGCCCCTGCTGCGGCCGCGACCCGTCGCACAGGGCCCGATGACCCGTGTGAGCGACCAGGCGGCCTTCGCCGAGGCGGTGGCCGCCGAAGGCGGGGTCCCGTACCTGGCCCTCGCGGTGATGGCGGGCCCGGACGCACGCCGGCTGCTCACCGAGACCGCCGAGCGGCTCGGGGACCGGCCGTGGGGCGTCGGCCTCCTCGGCTTCGCCCCGCCCGAGCTGCGCCGGGAGCAGCTGGCGGCCGTGGCCGAGGTGCGCCCCCCGTACGCGATCATCGCCGGCGGCACCCCCGCCCAGGCGACCCCCCTCGACGCGGCCGGGATCACGACCCATCTGCACGTGCCCTCACCGGGGCTGCTGGAGCGGTACCTCGCCGAGGGCGCCCGGCGGTTCGTCTTCGAGGGGCTGGAATGCGGCGGACACGTCGGACCGCGGGCCTCGTTCCCGCTCTGGGAGGAGCAGATCGAGCTGCTGCTCGGCTGCCCCGAACCGGCCGCGCTGGACGTGCTGTTCGCGGGCGGGATCCACGACGCCCGGTCCGCCGCGATGGCGGTGGCGGCCGCGGCCCCGCTGGCCGGGCGGGGAGCGCGGACCGGGGTGCTGATGGGGACCGCGTACCTGTTCACCGAGGAGGCCGTGGCGGCGGGCGCCGTGCTGCCGGTCTTCCAGCGAGCGGCGGTGGAGTGCGCGCACACCGTGCTGCTGCACACCGCGCCGGGCCACGCCACGCGCTGCGCGGCCACCCCGTACACCGAGACCTTCGAGACGGCCCGGCGGCGGCTCACGCGGGACGGGACCGAGGCGCGCGCGGTGTGGGAGGAGCTGGAGCGGCTCAACCTGGGGCGGCTGCGGATCGCGAGCAAGGGCCTGCGCCGGGCACGGCCCACCGGCGCGGCGCCGGCGGACGCCCCCGGCTTGGAGGCCGTTGGCGAGGAACAGCAGTATGCGGAAGGGCTGTTCATGCTCGGGCAGGCCGCGACGCTCCGCAGCGAGGTCACGACGATCGCCGCGCTGCACCACGAGGTCACCGAGGGTGCCACCGCGGTGCTGGAGCGGCGGTCCCGGGACTTCGCCGACGCCGCACGGGCGGACGCGGCCGAGCCGCTCGACGTCGCCATCGTCGGGATGGCCTGCGCCTACCCCGGAGCGCCCGACCTCGCCGCCTACTGGGCGGCGGTCCTGGCCGGCAAGGACGCGGTGACCGAGGTCCCGGCCGAACGCTGGGACCCGGCGCTCTACTACGACGCCGACCCGGCGCGGGCCGGCGAGCGCACCCCGTCCCGCTGGGGCGGCTTCCTGGACCCGGTCCCCTTCGACGCCCTCGCGCACGGCATCCCGCCGGCCTCCCTGGCCGGGATCGAGCCGGTGCAGCTGCTGGCGCTGGAGATCTCGGCGCGGGCCCTCGCGGACGCCGGGTACGGCAAGGAGCGCGCCTTCGACCGCTCGCGGACCTCGGTGGTGTTCGGCGCGGAGGCCGGCACCGAGCTGGCGGGCGCGTACGGGCTGCGCGCGCTGCACCCCGCCTACCTGGGCGAGCTGCCGCCGGAACTGGACGGCCAACTGCCGCGGCTCACCGAGGACTCCTTCCCCGGGGTCCTGGCCAATGTGATCGCGGGCCGGGTCGCCAACCGCCTCGATCTCGGCGGCGCGAACTGCACGGTCGACGCGGCCTGCGCCTCCTCGCTCGCGGCACTGGACCTGGCCTGCCGCCAATTGCGCGACGGGGACAGCGACATGGTGCTGTGCGGGGGCGCGGACGTGCACAACGGCATCAACGACTACCTGATGTTCGCCTCCGTACGGGCCCTGTCGCCGACCGGCCGCTGCCGGCCCTTCGACGCGGCCGCCGACGGGATCGCGCTCGGCGAGGGCGTCGGCGCGCTGGTGCTCAAGCGCCTCGCGGACGCGGAGCGGGACGGAGACCGGGTCTACGCGGTGGTCAAGGCGGTCGGGGCCGCCAGCGACGGCCGCTCCCTCGGCCTGACCGCGCCCCGCCCGGAGGGCCAGCGGCGGGCACTGGAGCGGGCCTACGCCCGGGCCGGTATCGCGCCGGGCGAGGTGGGCCTGGTGGAGGCGCACGGCACCGGCACGGTGGTCGGGGACAGCACCGAACTGGCCGTACTGAACGACCTGTTCACCTCCGCAGGGGCCGCGCCCGGATCGTGCGCGCTGGGCTCGGTGAAATCGCAGCTCGGGCACACCAAGTGCGCGGCCGGGCTGGCCGGGCTGATCAAGGCGGCCCGGGCGGTACACGCGGGCGTACGGCCGCCGACCCTGCACATCACCGCGCCGAACCCGGCGTGGGACGCGGACCGGAGCCCCTTCTTCTTCGACACCGAGGCACGGCCGTGGGCGGCGCCGGTGGAGCGTCGGATCGCCGGCGTGAGCGCCTTCGGCTTCGGCGGCACCAACTACCACGCGGTGCTGGCCGGTTACTCCGGCGCGGCCGAGCCCGCGCACGGACACGAGGAGTGGCCCGCCGAGCTGTTCTGCTTCCGCGGCGAGGACCGGCGCGCGGCGGGCCGGGCGATGGCGCGGCTCGCGGCGCGGCTGGAGGAGAACGACGCGGCCGGGCGGCCGTGGGCGCTGCGCGATCTCGCGGCGGAGGTCTCCCGCGCCACCGGCGGGGTACGGGCGGACGGCAGCCGGGCCCCGGTACAGGTCGCGGTCGTCGCGGCCGACCTGGACGAGCTGGCGGGCCGGCTGGAGCGGGCCCGGGCGTTCGCGGCGGGCGCGGGGGTCCACGTACCGCAGGAGGGGGCGGATGCGGGCCGTGTGGCGTTCCTGTTCCCCGGGCAGGGCAGTCAACGCGTGGGGATGCTGGCGGAGTTGTACGCCGCGTTCCCGGCCCTGCGCGAGCAGCTCGACGACGCCCCGGATGCGGTGGTCTCGGCGGTGTTCCCCCCGGCGGCGTTCACCGCGCGGGCCCGGGCGGAGCAGCGGGCCGCGGTCACCGACACCCGGGTGGCGCAGCCCGCGCTCGGGCTGGCGGGGGTCGCGGCGTACCGGCTGCTCGCGGGGCTCGGCGTACGGCCGCACTGCGTGGCCGGGCACTCGTACGGGGAGCTGACCGCGCTGTGGGCGGCCGGGGTGTACGGCACGGCGGACCTGCTGCGGCTGAGCGGGCGCCGGGCCGAGGCGATCCTGGCGGCCGCCGGGGAGGACCCGGGCGCGATGGCGGCGGTGGCGGCCGCGCCCGAGGAGGTGCGCGAGCTCGCGGAGCGGGCCGGGTGCGTGGTGGCGAACCACAACGCACCGCGGCAGTGCGTGATCTCGGGACCCACGACGGCGGTCTCGGCGGCGGTGGACGCGCTGCGCGTGGCGGGACGGTCAGCGGAACTCCTGCCGGTGGCCTGTGCGTTCCACAGTCCGGTGGTGGCCGGCGCGGCCGTGGACCTGGCCGCCGAGCTGGCCGGTACCGCGCTGTCCGCCGCCACCGTCCCGGTCTGGTCGAACACCACGGCCGGTCCCTACCCTGCCGGGCCCGAGGCGGTACGGGACCTCGTGGCCCGGCAGGTGGCCTCGCCGGTCCGCTTCGTGGAACAGGTGGAGGCCATGTACGCGGCCGGGGTGCGGACCTTCGTGGAAGCCGGCCCCGGGCGGGTCCTGTCGGGGCTGGTGGGCCGCGTCCTCGGCGGGCGCCCGCACACGGTGGTCCCGCTGGACGTACCGGGCGAGCCGGGGCTGCGGCGGCTGGTGACGGCGCTGGCGGAACTCGCGGCGGCGGGCGTCCCGGTGGACCCCGAGCCGCTGTTCCGCGGCCGGTGCACCCCGCTCCCCGAGCGGGCTCCGCGGCGCCCGGGCTGGCTGGTGGACGGCCACCTGGTCCGCACCGCGGACGGCGCCCCGGTCGCCGGCGGCCTGCGTCCGGCCCGCCGCGTGCCCCCGGCGGCTGCGGCCCCGGCAGCGGACCGCCGCGAGGAGGCGCTGCTGGAGTACCTGCGCGGGACCCGGGAGCTGGTCGAGGCCCAACGGGACGTGCTGCTGGGTTACCTGGGCACGCCCGCGGGTGCCCGGAGCCCGGCCCTCGGGCCGGACTCGGCCGGCGGACTGGCAGCCGCGACGAGCACGGGCACCGGCACCGGCACCGGCACGGGCGCCGCCGGGGCCGGCCCGTGGCCCGCGGCCGGCAGTCCGGCTCCGGCCCGGCCCGACGAACCGCAGCCGGCGCGCTCCGGCGCGGCCGCCCGGTCTCCCGAGGAGGTCATGGAGGTGGTCCTGGAGATCGTGCACACCCGGACCGGTTACCCGCGGGACATGCTCGGCCCCGAGCTCGACCTGGAGGCGGACCTGTCCATCGACTCCATCAAGCGGGTCGAGATCATCGGCGCCCTCGCCGACCGCATCGGACTCCCCCAGGACCCCGGCGGCTCCGCCTCGACCGCGGTCGAGGAGCTGTCGCGGATCAAGACCCTGCGCGGGATCGTCGGCTGGATCACCTCCCACACCACGGAGTCGGAGCCGGAGCCGGTGTCGGAGCAGGCTCCTGCCTCGGCACCGGGCCCGACGGCCGGGAAGCCGGCTGCGATGACCCCGGCACCGGAACCGGTCCCGGTCGCCCGGCTGCGGGTGGACACGGTGCCCGTCGAGGCCGCCGCCGGCCACCCGGACGTGCTGGGCGGCCTGCGGATCGCAGTGGTCGAGGACGGGCAGGGCCTGGCCGCCGCCCTGGCCGCGGCCCTGCGGGAGCGCGGGGCCGAGGTGCGCCTGCTGGCGGCGGCGGAGCCCGGAGACCACGGGCTCGTCGACCTCTCCGCGCTGCGCACCGGGCCGGCCGCCGCCGAACCCGTACTGCCCGGGGCGTTCTCCGGGCTCCAGCGCGCCCTCACCGGCGGGGTGGGCCGCCTGCTGCTCGTCACCGGGCCCGGCAGCGCCGGGGCCGGTCTGCACGGCTTCGCCCGCAGCGCGGCCATCGAGTTCCCCGGCACACTGGTCCGCGCCGTGGCCGTCCACCCCAAGGAGGCCCCCGAGCAGGTCGCCGCACAGCTCCTCGCCGAGCTCGCCGGGACGGCCGACGGGCCCGCCTCCGTCGGGTACACCGCCGAGGGGGTACGGGTCTGCCGCCGCGCGGTACCCGCTCCCCTGTCCGCCGCGGACGCGTCCACCACGGACCCGGCTGCCGCGGCTGCGCTCCTGGAGCCCGGCTCCGTGGTGCTGCTCACGGGCGGCGCCCGCGGGATCACCGCCCGCGGCGCCCTCGCGCTGGCCCGCGCCACCGGCTGCCACGTCGAGCTGATCGGGCGCACGCCCGAACCACCCGCCGAGGCCGATGAGTTCGGGCAGGCGCACGACCGGGTCGCCCTGCGCGCCGCCCTGATCGGGGCGGGCCTGCGCACCCCCGCCGAGATCGAGGCCGCGGCTTCGCGGATCCTCGCCGAGCGCGAGGTACGGGCCAACCTGGCCGCCCTCGCCGAGGTGGCGGCCTCCGTCCGCTACCACTGCGCGGACGTCACCGACGAGCAGGCCGTACGGGCCGTGGTGGCCGGCGTACGGGCCCGGCACGGCCGGCTGGACGGCATCGTGCACGGGGCCGGCACCCTGCGCGACGGGCTGCTGTGCGACAAGCAACCGGCGGCGTTCGCCGAGGTGTTCACCACCAAGGTGGCCGGCGCCCGGCACCTCGCGGCCGCGGCCGCCGAGCACGGCGCCTGCCCCGCACCCCGGTTCCTCGTGCTGTTCGGCAGTGTCGCCGGCGTGTACGGCAACCGCGGCCAGACGGACTACGCCGCCGCCAACGACGCCCTCGACACGCTCGCCCTGGCCTGGTCCGAAACCTTCCCCGGCCGGGTGCTCTGCGTCGACTGGGGCCCGTGGGCCGCCGAGGCGGGCGGGATGGTCACCCCCGAGCTGGAGCGGGCGTACGCGCAGCGCGGTATCCCGCTCATCACCCCCGAGGCGGGCACCGCCGCGTTCCTCGCCGAGCTCGCGCACGGGGCCGACGTACAGGTGGTCCTGATGGCGCAGGAGGGCCGCGGCGATGAGTGAGCGACGGCAGCGGGCGCGCGGGCCCCGGCCGACCGACGCGGCGATCGTCGGGATGGGGGCGGTGTTCCCCGGGGCCGGCGACCTGGCGGCGTACCGCCGCAACCTGCTCGCCGGTACGGACTGCATCGGCGAGGTGCCGCCCGGGCGTTGGGATCCGGAGGTGTACTACGACCCGGCCGCCGCCACGGGCTCGCCGGCCGGTGACCGGTTCTACTGCCGGCGCGGCGGCTTCGTCGACGGCCTGGCCGCCTTCGACCCGACCCGGTTCGGGATCATGCCGGCCGCCGTGGAGGGCGCCGAACCGGACCAGATGCTCGCCCTGCACGCGACCGCCGAGGCCATCGCCGACGCGGGCGGCGAGGACCGGCTGCCGGCCGACCGCTCCCGGATCGGGGTGGTGCTGGGGCGCGGCGGGTTCATGGGGGTGGCCACGGCCCGGCTCGACCAACGGGTGCGTACCGCACACCAGTTGGCGCAGACCTTGCGCGAACTGGCCCCCGAGCTGGGCGAGCACCGGATCGCGGCGGTGCGCTCGGCCTTCCAGGAAGCGCTGGGGCCCGAACGCCCCGACGCCTCGATCGGCCTGGTGCCGAGCTTCACGGCCGCGCGGACGGCGAACCGGCTGGACTTCCGCGGCCCCGCCTACACCCTCGACGCGGCGTGCGCCTCCTCGCTGCTGGCCGTGGACCAGGCGGTGGGGCTGCTGGCCGGCGGGCGCTGTGACGTGGTGGTGGCGGGGGCGGTGCACCACTGCCACATCGCCACGCTGTGGAGCGTGTTCACGCAGCTGCGGGCACTGAGCCCGAGCGAGCGGATCCGGCCCTTCGACCGGCGGGCCGACGGCACGCTGCTGTCGGAGGGCACCGGGGTGGTGCTGCTGAAGCGGCTCGCGGACGCGCAGCGCGACGGCGACCGGATCTACGCCGTCGTCCGCGGCACCGGTGTGGCGGGAGACGGACGGGCCGCAAGCCTGATGAGCCCCCTGGTCGCGGGCCAGGTGCGGGCTCTGGAGCGGGCCTGGCGGGAGGCCGGCCTGGACCCCCGGGCGGCCGGGGCGCTGGGGCTCCTGGAGGCGCACGGCACCGGCACGCCGGTGGGCGACGCGGCCGAACTCGACACGCTGGCACAGGTGTTCGGGCCGCCGGACGGCTCCGGGCAGGGGGTCGGCTTCGGCTCCGTGAAGTCGATGCTCGGACACACCATGCAGGCCTCCGGCATGGCCGGGCTCATCAAGGCCGTGCTCGCGGTGCACGAGGGGATCCTGCCGCCGACGCTGCACCTGGAGGAACCGCACCCGGACCTGGCGCGGACCCGGATGCGGCCGGTGACGTCGGCCGAGCCGTGGGAGCGCGGCCCCGAGCCGCGCCGGGCGGGGGTGAACGCGTTCGGGTTCGGCGGGATCAACGCGCACGTGGTGCTGGAGGAGGCGCCGGGGTCCGCGTCACGCCCCGCCCCGGCGGCCCCCGCCCCGGCCCCGGCCCGGGTGCGGCGGTTCCTGCCCCTGGCGGATGCCCCGCCGGTCGACGCGGCCGCGCGGGACGACGTACTCCTGCTGGCGGCGCACGGCCCGGCGGAGTTGGCGGCGCTGCTCGCGGACGGGGTGTCCGCCGGGCAGGGTCCGTGCCGGCTCGCGGTGGTCGGGCCGACTCCGCAGCGGCTGGCACTGGCCGCGAAGGTGGTGGCGCGGGGCCGGTCCTGGCGCGGGCGCGGGGACGTGTGGTTCACGCCGGAGCCGCTGGGCGGGCGGGTCGCGTTCCTCTTCCCAGGCCTGGAACCGGAGTTCACGCCGGTGCTCGACGACGTGGCGGACCGGCTCGGCCTGGACCGGCCGCGGCTGAGCCGGGGCGGCGAGCTGATGGAACGTGCCCTGGACGCCATCGCGACGGGCCGGTTCTTCGCGCGGGTCCTGCCGGAGCTGGGCATCGAGGCCGATGTGCTGGCGGGTCACAGCCTGGGCGAGTGGGCGGCGATGGTCGCGGGCGGGATGTACCCGCCGGACGCCGCCGGCGCGTTCCTCGCCTCGCTGCGGCCGGGATCGCTGAAGGTCCCGGACCTGGTGTACGCGGCGCTCGGCTGCGGGGCGCGGCGGGCCGAGGCCGCGGTGCACGGGGTCGACGGGGTGGTGGTCAGCCATGACAACTGCCCCCACCAGTCGGTGGTCTGCGGTGACCCCGCCGGGGTGTCCGAGGTCCTGGAGCGGCTGCGCGCGGACGGGGTGCTGGGCCAGGAGCTCCCGTTCCGCTCGGGTTTCCACACACCGATGTGGGAGCCGTACCTGGGGCAGGTCCGGGCCGCCTTCGCCCGACTGCCGATGCGGCCGCCCGCCCTCCCGGTGTGGTCGGCGACGACGTGCGCGCCCTTCCCGTCCGCCCCTGCGGAGGTGCGGGAGTTGGTGGAGCGCCACCTCCTGGAGCCCGTGCGCTTCCGGGAGTTGACGCTGCGGATGTACGAGGAGGAGGGCGTGCGGAGCTTCGTGACGCTCGGCCCGGGCAGTCTGCCGGGCTTCGTCGAGGACACCCTGCGCGAGCGCCCCCACCTTTCGGTGCCGACCGCCTCCCCGCGCCTGCCGGGCCTGGCGGCCCTCCGCCGCACCTGCGCGGCCCTGTGGACCGAGGGTCACGCACCCGACTGGTCCCGCCTGGCACCGCCCGCGGCCACCCCGGCCGCCGAGACCGCCCCGCCCGGCGCACGCCCCGCGCTGAGCGGCGTCCGGCCGGGGCGGACCGTGCCGCTGGACCTCGGCTCGCCGCTGGTGCGGCTCGGCGAGGCCGCGCGGGCCGCGCTCGGCGACCTGGTGCCGACGCCCCCGCCCGCGCCGGCGGTGTCCGGCCGGCCGGTGCTGCTGTCCGCCCTGGACACGGTCCTCGCCGACACCCGCTCGGCCGCCCGGCACGTCACCGAGGCCTGGTCGGCCGTGTACCCGCCGGCTCCGGCGGGGCCGGGCCCCGTGCCGTCGGCCGGGGCTGCGGCGGGTCCGGGCTCCGGCGGTTCGGGAGGGGCCACGGGGAAACACATCCTGCGGCTCTCGCTCGGCACGCTCCCCTACGTCCGCGACCACTGCGTCTACCTCCAGCCCGACGGCTGGCCCGAGGACTCCGACCGTTTCCCGGTCGTGCCGATGACCACCATGCTGGAGCTCGCCGCCGAGGCCGCCCTGCGCGCCGCCCCGCCCGGCGCGGCCGTCGTGGGCTACGACGACGTACGGGCCCTGCGCTGGCTCCCCGTCGAGCCCGCCGTCGACATCGAGGTCGCCACCCGCCCCGACGGCCCCGGCCGGATCCGCGTCGCCCTGGGCGCGTACGCCACCGTCGTCGTCCTGCTCGGCGAGCGCTACGGCCGGCCCCCCGCCCCGGACACCACACCGATCCGGGATCCGCGCCCGGCTCCCGTGAGCGCCGCGGGGCTCTACCGCGACCGGTGGATGTTCCACGGCCCCCGCTTCGCCGGGGTCCACGAGGTCAGGGCCGTAGGCGACGACGGCATCCGCGGGGTCCTGCGGGCGCTGCCCGACCCCGGTGCGCTGCTGGACGCCGCCGGGCAGCTCTTCGGGCACTGGATGCAGCTCCGGCTTCCCGTCGACCGGCTCGTGTTCCCCGCCACCGTCGACCGGATCCGCTTCTACGGGCCCCCGCCCGCCCCGCACTCCCTGGTCGAGGCGACCGCCCGGATCCGCGAGGTCCGCGACGTCACCGTACGGGGCGACCTCGACCTGCTGGACCCCGCCGGGCGGCTCTGGGCCCGGATCGACGGATGGGCGTACCGCCGCTTCGGCGCCGACGAGCGGGTCTGGCCGATGAAGTTCACCCCGGAGGTGTGCGGGATCGGCGAACCGCAGGCCGCCGGCTGGTGCCTGGCCCGGCGCCGGTGGACCGACCCCGCCTCGCAGGAACTGGTGATGCGCCGCTACCTCGGCGCCGCCGAACGCACGGTGTACGAGGCGCTGTCCCCCCGCGCGCGGGCGCCCTGGCTGCTGGGCCGGATCGCGGCCAAGGACGCGGTGCGCCACCTGCTGTGGGACGGCGGATCGGGGCCCGTGTTCCCGGCCGAGGTGCCGGTCGGCAACGACGCGGCCGGGCGGCCGCTCGCCGAGGGCCCGCTCGCCCGCGGGCTGCGGCTGTCCATCGCCCACAAGGACCGGCTCGCCGTCGCGCTCGCCCACCGCACCCACCCGGTCGGCATCGACGTGGAGACGGTGACGGGTGACCCCGACGCGCTGATCCGGATCGCCCTCACCGCGCACGAACTGCGCCTCGCCGAGGCCCTGGCGGACCGCGGGGGTACGGATCTTCCGGCCGCCCTCACCATGCTCTGGTGCGCCAAGGAGGCCGCCGCCAAGTCGCAGGGCGCCGGCCTCGGTGGCCGCCCGCGCGACTGGACGGTCACCGACGACCCGGGCTCCGGCGGTCTTCGGGTGCTGTCCCCGGGCGGTCACCCGCATCCCGTGCGCACCACCGTGGTGCCCGACGGCCACGTCATCGCCTGGACTTCCCTGCCGGCTTCGCCCGCCCCCGTCCCCTTCCCCCTCACGGAGACCCGCCATGGCCACTGACATCCTCGCCGAGATCACCGGCATGCTCGTGGAGATCGTCGGCGACGAGTTCCTCCTCTCGGAGGAGGTCACGATGAAGACCACCTTCAACGAGGATCTCGCCCTGGAGAGCATCGAGTTCGTCGCTCTCGCCGAGTTGCTGCACCACCGCTACGGCGCCGGTGTGGACCTGATGGGCTTCCTCTCCGAGAAGGACATGGACGGCATCCTCGCGATGTCGGTCGGCGAGCTCGTCACGCACATCGGCCGGATCACCCACGCCTCCCTGACCCGCGCCGCGAACCCGGCAGCTCCCCCGGCCGGGACCACCGCCCCGGCCCCGACGACCGCCCTGGCCGGCTGAGCCCGCCATGGCCTTCGTCTCCGCGGGCTCGCTCCGCTTCCACGTCCAGCAACTGCCGTCGACGGCCGGCCCCGACGGGTCCGCCGACCGGCCCGTGGTCGTGTTCCTGCACGGGCTGGTCGTCGACAACCTCTCCTCCTTCTACTGCCCCCTGGCGCTGCCGGTGGCCCGCGCCGGGCACGAGGTCGTCCTGTACGACCTGCGCGGCCACGGCCGCACCGAGCGCCCGGCCACCGGTTACGACAGCCGCACCGCCGTACGGGACCTCCTCGCGGTCCTCGGCGCCATCGGCCTGGGCGGCCGCAGGCTGCACCTGGTCGGCAACAGCTACGGCGGCACGCTCGCCCTGCACGCGGCCCTGGACCGTCCCGACCTCGTGGCCGGACTGACCCTCCTCGAACCACCGCTCAGCGGGGCCTGGGTGGAGAACATGGTCGACACCCTGTCGGCCGCAGCCCTCAGCCTGGAGGACAGCCCGGTCCCCGCCGAGCTGCTCACCCTGCGCCTGCGCAAGGCCGCCCACCTCACGGCCATCGCCGACGCGCTCCTCAATCGCACCACCCTCATCGACGACATCGCGGCCAGCCGTACCTTCACCCCGTCCGACTACGCCCGGCTCCGCTGCCCCGTACTGATCGTCTGCGGTGAGCACTCCGAACTAGTGCCGGGGGCACGCGAGTTGGCCAGGCATGCCGCACAGGTCGCCACGCTCGACATCCTGCCGGGTCTGGGCCACGACGTACTGAAGGAGAGCAGCGGGGTACTACGGGCAGCCGTGCTCGCCCACCTCGACGCCACGGCCGCGCCGGCAGCGCCCGTCAGGGCCGGGACCCGGGTGGGAGCGCTGGTCCCATGAAGGTGCTGTTCGTGGTGCCGCCGCTGGCGGGGCACGTCAACCCGACGGTGGCCGTCGCGGCCGAACTGGCTTCCCGGGGCCACGAGATCGCCTGGACCGGACCGGCCGGACCGCTGGCCCGGCTGTTGCCCGCGCACGCCGGGATCCTGCCGGCCGGCGAGCGGGCCGGCGGCGGTTACGCCGACCTGCACACCCGGTGGCGGGACCTGCGCGGGGTCGGGGCCCTGCGGTTCCTGTGGGAGGAGGCGCTGATCCCGCTGGCCCGCGCGATGGTCCCCGGCGTGACGGAGGCGGCCCGCACCTTCGGGCCGGACCTGGTGGTCGCCGATCAGCAGGCGCTCGCGGGGCCGGTGGTCGCGCGGCGGCTCGGCATCCCCTGGGCCACCTCCGCCAGCACCTCGGCCGAGCTGACGCGGCCGTTCGCCGACTTCCCGAGGGTCGGCGAATGGGTGGCCGGCCAGATCGGCGGGCTCCTCGCCGAGTTCGGTGACGGCGCCGTCGCCGGATCCGCCGCTTCCGACTGGGATCCGCGGTTCTCCGAACGGCTGGTACTGGTCTTCTCCACCCCCGAACTCGTGGGCAGGGCCGAGGACTTCCCTCCCCACTACGCCTTCGTCGGCCCGGCCTTCGGCGCCCGGCCGGCCGGACCCGGTTTCCCCTGGCAGGCCCTGGATCCGGCCCGGCAACGGGTGCTGGTGTCCCTGGGGACCCTCAACCAGGAAGCCGGGTCCCGTTTCTACGGGGCGGTGCTCGCAGCCGCCGAACGGCTCGCCGACCGAGTGCAGTTGGTCTTGGTGGCGCCCGCCTCACTGATCGGATCCGCGCCCGGCAACGTCCTGCACCTGGAGCGCGTCCCGCAGCCGGCTCTGCTCCCGCACCTGGACGCGGTGGTCTGCCACGCCGGGCACAACACCGTCTGCGAGGCCCTCGCGCACGGGCTGCCGCTGGTGGTCGCCCCGATCCGGGACGACCAGCCGATCGTGGCCCGGCAGGTGGTGGAGGCGGGGGCCGGGGTCCGGGTGCGGTTCGGCCGGGCCCGGGCCGAGGAACTGCGCGACGCGCTCACGGCCGTGCTGGACGAGACCGGCCCCCGCCGGGCCGCCCGGCGGATCCAGGCCTCCTTCGCCGCGGCCGGCGGAGCCGCCGCCGCGCCCGACCGGTTGGAGAAGCTGATATGACACCACCCCCGCTCCCCGTGCTCCCCTCTCCCACCCCCCGCCCCCGGGTCCCGTGGGCCAGTGCCGCGATGCTCGTCGCCCTCGGGGCGGGCACCGTGCGGGCCCGCCGCCGGCTGCGGGCGATCCCGGTGCTGCCCGAACCCCCGGTCACGCCCGCCGGGGTGCCGCGGGCCGCCGGGTGGCGGCTGCTCGCGGCGCGCGGCGTCGAGGCCGACGGCGCGACCTTCCTGGCCGCCTGCGCGTACGCCGAGCGGGAGGGCCTGCGGGTGCTGGACCTGCTGCCGGCCGATCTGGCCGCCGAGCGGGCGCTGGGGCTGCTGCGGCTGGTGGATCCGGCGCGCTACCGGGAGGACCGGCTGGGCGAGGGGCGCGGCGCCGGATGTGCCGTGCTCGTCGCCGAGGAGGTGCTCGCGCGGGCCGGGTACGCCGCGGACGGGCCGCGCCCCGAGTCGCCCGAACTCCTCGCCCTGCTGCGGCGTTTGAAGGAGTACGCCGCCGACGCGACGGGGCTGGCCGTCGCCCCCGGGCTCAGTGCGGGCCCGCCTTCCGGGGAAGCCGGGCCGGCGCGCGTCGCCGAGCTGCGGGCCCAGGGCCTGCCCGCGGGGGCGCTGGCCGCGGCGCAGCTCGCCGGGCTGGCGTTGCTCGCGCATGCCGTCGTACGCCGACGCGGGTGGGGCGCCGCCGCGGCCGGGCTGTACTGGCTGCAGCCGTACCTGGCCCTGGGCGGGCCGGGGGCACGGCTGCGTCCCGCCGATCTGGCCCGGGCCACGGCGGCCCGGCCGGTGCGCTCCCTCGGCGCGGGCCTGCGTACGGCCGCCGCCGCGGCCCGTACCGGCGGCGGCACCGGCAGCGACGCGGATGACGCCGATTCGACGCGGGCCGCCGCCTACCGCGCCGAACTGGCCGACGGCACCGACCGGTTCCTCGAACCGCGCCGCCCGGACTGTCCTTGGTGCGGCTCCCGGCGACTCTCGGTCCAGGTCACGGTGCCGGACCTGCTCCAGGGCAAGCCGGGGCGGTTCACCCTGGAGCGCTGCGCGGACTGCGCGCACGTCTTCCAGAACCCCCGACTGACCCCGGAGGGACTGGAGTTCTACTACCGCGACTTCTACGACGGCCGCGGCGGCGAGGGCGCGGGCATCGTCTTCGGGCGGCTCGGCGCGGCGTACCGCGGGCGGGCCGAGATGCTCCGGCCCCACACCGGCTCCCTCGGCCCCGAGTCCTGGCTCGACGTCGGCACCGGGCACGGCCACTTCTGCAACGCGGCGCGCGCGGTGTGGCCGCGGACCCGCTTCGACGGCCTGGACATGGGCGCCGGGGTGCGCGAGGCGGAGCTGCGCGGCTGGGTGGAGACGGGGTTCCAGGGCCAGTTCCCGGAGTTCGCCGGGAAGCTCGCGGGCCAGTACGAGGTGGTGAGCATGTACCACTACCTGGAACACACCCGCGAGCCGCTCGCCGAACTGGACGCGGCCGCGGCGGTCCTGGCCCCCGGCGGCCTCCTGGCCATCGAGGTCCCCGACCCGCAGTCGCGGATGGCCAGGCTGCTGGGACCCGCCTGGCTGCCGTGGTTCCAGCCGCAGCACCAGCACCTGATCCCGGCCGCGAACCTGATCCGGGCGCTGGCCGACCGGGGGTTCACCCTCCTGTCCGAGCAGCACGGCCCGGCCCACCAGGGCAACGACTTCTTCGGCGCGGTGGCTCTGACGGCCTCCCGACTGGCCCCGGACCCGAACCGCCCCTGGGCTCCCCCGGCCACGCTCCGCACCCGCGCCCGGGCCACCGCCGTACGGACGACCGCGCTGCCACTGTTCGCCGCGGCGGCGCTGCTCGACACCTTCCGCACGGTGGCGGCCCGCCGCACGGACGGCGGCAACGCGTACCGGCTGCTGGCCCGCAAGGCCGACCGATGACGCCGGCCACCCGGCCGGATGCCCATCAGGCCACCCAGCCGGATGCCCGGCCGGATGCCCAGCCGGCGCCGGCCGACGCCGGTGGCGGGCTGGCTCGCCGGGCCACCGTCGATCCGCTGTTCCGGCTCGTCGCCTACGCGCTGGAGGCAGCGCACGGCCGGGCGCCGGGCGCCGTGTGGAGTGCCCCGTACGCCTTCCACCTCGGGTCGCCCGGGCTGGTCGCCGCCGCCGGGTGGCCCGTGGCGGCCGCCGCCGCCGCGCGCTGCGACGGGCTGGTGCGGCTCAGCTCCCTCGCCCACCCCGCCGACAGCTGTGATCTGCCGCTGACCCTGTCCGGGCCGGTTCCCGACGCCCCCGACTGGGCCGTGCGGCCGTACGCGCTGCTGCGGGCGCTGGCCCGCGCCGGGTACGGCCGCGGCGGCACCGACCTGCACGTGCAGGGCTCGCTCACTGCGGCCGCGGGGCTGGCCACGGCGGAGCCCGCCGACTGCGCGCTGGCGCTCGCGGTGGCGGACGTGCACACGCCGCCCGGCGAGGAGCCGGACCGCGCGCGCCTGGCCCGGCTGCTGGCCGGGGCACTGCCGGACGGGGACGAGGCCCTGCGCCGGGCCGTGCTCTTCGCCCGGCCGGGCACGGCGCTGCTGTCGGGCGGCGCCGGGCGCGCACCGCGGTACGTCGCCTTCGACCCGCCCGCCACGGGGGCGCGGCTGGTGCTGCTGGCGGTGCGCGGCGACCCCGGGGCCGAGGTGGCGCGGGCGGTGGCCTGCGCCCGCAGTGCCGGGGCGCTGAGTGCCTGGCCGCCGGGGCCGGGACCGGGGCGGAGCGTCCTCGTCCTGCTGCCCGGGGCACGCCTGGCGGCGGTGCGGGCCGCGGTCGCGGAGGAGTTCCGCGGCCGGGGGCAACCCGTGCCGCGCTTCCTGAACATCGCCGTGGCCGGTGCGGCCCGGCGGGAGGAATGACACGAGGAGGAACCACTTCATGAGCCCCCTGCACAGTCCCAGAAGACGGCGGGCCCGCCGGTCCGCTCTCGTGGCCGCACTGGGCGCGATCGGCCTGCTGGGCGCCTTCACCATCGCCAACTCCGAAGCGGCGGACGGACCTTCGGCTCCCGTCAGCACGGCCGGCAGCGCCGTCGCCGGGCTGCCCTCGTACGATCGCGTGGTCGTGGCCGTCTTCGAGAACAAGCAGTACGGCGACATCATCGGCAGCGCGAGCGCCCCCTACATCAACCAGCTGGCGAACGGCGGCGCGAGCCTCACCGGCATGAAGGCGCTGACCCACCCCAGCCAGCCGAACTACTTCAACCTGTTCTCCGGGGCCACCCAGGGCATCACCGGGGACGGCTGCTACACCGCCCAGTCGATGACCGCCGCCAACCTCGGCCAGGAGGTGATCGCGGCGGGCAAGTCCTTCGGCACGTACAACGAGGACCTGCCGAGCGAGGGTTCCACAGCCTGCACCAGCGGCCAGTACGCGCAGAAGCACAACCCGTGGTTCGCCTTCAAGAACATCCCGCTGGGCACCGGGAAGACCTGGGCGCAGTTCCCGCAGAACAACTTCGCGGCGCTGCCCAGCCTGTCCTTCGTGGTACCCAACCTGTGCAACGACATGCACTCCTGCGCGGTGGGCACCGGCGACACCTGGACGAAGAGCAGCCTCGACGCCTACGCGCAGTGGGCGAAGGCCAACAACAGTCTGCTGGTGCTGACATGGGACGAGGACAACTACCTCGGTTCCAACCAGATAGCCACCGTCTTCTACGGGGCGCACGTCAAGAACGGGAAGTACGCGACCGCGTACAGCCACCACCACCTGCTGCGCACCCTGGAGGACCTGTTCGGGACGGCGACGCACGCGGGCAACGCCGCCAACGTCCAGCCGATCACGGAGGTGTTCGACGGCACCCCGCCGACGCCTACGCCCACCCCGACGCCCACCGCGACGCCGACGCCGACCCCGACACCCACCCCGACACCCACCCCGACGCCCACACCCACGCCCACCCCGACTCCCGGTGACCTCAAGCTCGCCAACCCCGGCCCCCAGACCTGCAAGTTCAACCAGACCTGCACCGTCCAGCTCACCACCACCGGAGGCAAACCCCCCGTCCGCTACACCACCACCGCCCTCCCCTTCGGCCTCACCCTCGACACCACCACCGGCCGCATCACCGGCAAACCCTGGGCCACCGGAACCATCCAGATCACCGCCACCGCGACCGACACCACCACAACCACCTCCACCACCACCTTCCCCCTCACCCTCAACTGGTTCTGACCGCTGCGACCCGGGGAGACACCCGTGTACCTGTCCGCCGGCCGGGCGGCCGACACCGCCCAGGGCCTCGCCCCGCCCGGCCGCCACACACCGGTCCCCGCGACCGTGGTCGTGCTCGGCCTGGTCAGCATGGTCACGGATGTCTCCGCCGAGATGGTCACCGCCGTCCTGCCGCTCTACCTGGTGGCCGGGCTCGGCATGACCCCGCTGGCCTTCGGCGCCCTCGACGGGCTCCAGCAGGGCGCCACCGCGACTCTGCGCATCGTCGGCGGCCGGGTCGCGGACCGCACCCACCGCCGCAAGCTCGTCGCGGGCGCGGGCTATGCGATCTCCGCCGCGTGCAAGGGCGGCCCTGCTCGCCGTCGCCACCCCCTGGTCGGTGGCGGCGGTGCTGGCCGCCGACCGGACCGGGAAGGGGCTGCGCACCGCGCCGCGCGACGCGCTGATCTCTCTGTCCTGCCCGCCCGGCGAGCAGGGCCGGGCCTTCGGAGTGCACCGCGCCATGGACACGGCCGGTGCGCTGCTGGGGCCGCTGGCCGCCTTCGGGGTGCTGTGGGTGGCGGTGGACGGGTACGGCGCCGTGTTCACCGTGAGCGCCTGCGTCGCCGCGCTCGGTGTGGTGCTGCTCGCACTGTTCGTACGCGAGACCCCCGCGCCGGCAACGACACGGGCGCCGACACCGGCCCGCGCACCCGCACCCGTACCCGCCCGCGCGCCCACCCCCGGTCTCCGCACGCTGCTGCGCGTCCCCGGCCTGGGGACGCTGTGTCTGACGACGGCCGCGCTGGGCCTGTTCACCGTCGGCGACGCCTTCCTCTACCTGCTGCTCCAGCGCCGGCTCGACCTGCCGGCCGTCTACTTCCCGCTGCTGCCCGTCGCCGCGGCCGCGGTGTTCCTGGCGGCCGCGCTGCCCGCCGGGCGGCTCGCCGACCGGCGCGGCCGCCACCGGGTCTTCCTCGGCGGACACGTGCTGCTGCTCGGCGCCTGCCTGCTGCTCCTGACGCCGTTCTCCGCCGGGCCCTTCCTGGCCGTCGGCGTCCTGTCCCTGCTCGGCCTGTTCTACGCCACCACCGACGGGGTGCTGATGGCCGCCGCCGGGCCGCTGCTTCCGCAGGAGCTGCGCGCGACCGGGCTCGCGGTGCTGCAGACGGTGCAGGCCCTCTCCCGGTTCGCGGCGTCCCTGCTGTTCGGGGCGGCCTGGACCCTGTGGGGACCGGGCACGGCGCTCGCGGCCGCGGCCGGGGGGCTGCTGCTGGTCCTGGCCCCGGCCGGCGCCCTCGCCTCGTACCGGATCCGCGGGGCCCGCCGCGTCGGCGGGGTCAGCGGGCCAGGTGCAGCCGGGTGTGGAAGTACCCGGCGCTCTCCTTGCCGGCCGGGTCCTCGCCGAGGGCGGTGACGGTCTCGACGGCGGTCCGCTGCTCCTGCGGGTCGGTGAAGCGGCGCTGCGGGTGGGTGGCGGTGGAGCGTTCCACGGCCAGCCCGTACGACCGCAGGCACCCGGAGATCGGCCGGTAGTCGTGGGTGCGCAGTACGAACGCGGCCACCGGCACCGGCCGCCCGGCGGCGGTGAACAGCCGCCCGAAGGTGCGCTCGGTGAGGAAGCTGGCGCCGCCGGTGACGGTGATCAGGCCGGCTCCGGCCGCCGCCCGGCGCAGTCCCCTACCGGGTTCGGTGGTCTCCAGGTCCTCGCAGTAGCCCTCGTCGAGCAGGCCGACGGACAGCGCGTAGGCGACGGCGGGCCCCGACACGTCGACGCCGATGGCCCGGACGGCGTCGGAGCGCCGCCGCGACGCGTAGAAGTCCCGGTCCCAGTCGATGAGTTCGGCAGTGGTCAGTTCGGCGCTCTTCGCCGAGGTGTAGCGCTCGTACAGCTCATCCAGGGTCACGTCGTGGTTGACGAGCGCCGCGTTGATCCCGTACGAGCAGCACAGGTCGATCATCGCCGGGCGTCCCGGCGGGAGTTCGCGGCCGGTCAGGGCGCGGAACACCGCCTGGGCGTGGTGCGGGGTCTGGTATTCGTACGGCCCGAACCGGGTGAAGTACCCCCGCGGGTCGGGTAATCCGTAGATCTCGTCGAAGCTCGTCATACCGGGTGTGCTCATCGGGTGCACGTCTCCCTGGGTCGCGGGCAGGCCACGGGCCCCAGTCGTATCCAGCCGTCGGTCCGCGCGAAAGACCGCCGATCCGGCCACCCGCACGCGCGGGCCGTGTGCCGCGCCCTGCGGGCGGTGGCGACGTAGGGTCGGATCATGGCGGAAACTCAGCGAACTCTTGAAGGCACGGTCGCCCTGGTGGCGGGGGCCACGCGCGGTGCGGGCCGCGGCATCGCGGTCGAGCTGGGCGCCCGGGGCGCGACCGTGTACGTGACGGGGCGCAGCACCCGTGGCAGGCGCTCGGAGTACGACCGGCCGGAGACGATCGAGGAGACGGCGGATCTGGTCACGGCGGCCGGCGGGCAGGGGATCGCGGTGGTCGCGGACCATCTGGTGCCCGCGCAGGTCGAGGCGCTGGTCGGGCGGATCGATGCCGAGCAGGGCCGCCTGGACGTGCTGGTGAACGACATCTGGGGCGGTGAGCTGCTCTTCGAGTGGGAGAGCACGGTCTGGGAGCACGATCTGGACAAGGGGCTGCGGCTGATGCGGCTCGCGGTGGAGACCCATGCCATCACCAGTCACTACGCGCTGCCGCTGCTGCTGCGCGGGCCCGGCGGCGGTCTGGTGGTGGAGATGACGGACGGCACGGCCGAGTACAACGCGAGCCGCTACCGGGTGTCGTTCTTCTACGACATCGCCAAGTCGGCGGTGTTGCGCATGGCGTTCGCCCTCGGGCACGAGCTGGGGCCGCGGGGCGCGACCGCGGTCGCGCTGACCCCGGGCTGGCTGCGCTCGGAGATGATGCTGGACACCTTCGGGGTGACGGAGGCCAATTGGCGTGACGCCCTGGAAAAGGTCCCGCACTTCGCGATCTCCGAGTCCCCCTCGTACGTGGGGCGCGCGGTCGCGGCGCTGGCCGCCGACCCGGAGGTGTCGCGCTGGAACGGGCAGTCCCTCTCCAGCGGACAGCTCGCCCGGGTCTACGGCTTCACGGATCTCGACGGCAGCCGGCCGGACGCCTGGCGGTACATGGTCGAGGTCCAGGACCCCGACCGTCCGGCGGACACCACCGGCTACCGCTGACCGGGCTTACCGCCGACCCAGCCGTGCGTCGATCAGCCGGGCCAGCCCGTCCAGGACGCACCGCAGGCCGAACTCCCAGACCGTCTGCGGGTCGTAGCCGCCGACCGCGCTGCCGACGCGCCTCGGCGAGCGGGTAGCGCTCGGCGCCCATGGCCCGCTCCAGCAGCGGTGCGCTGACGGCCCACCACTCCTCGTCGCTCTGGCGGCCGTTGTGCGCGGCGGCGTCGGCGGCCGCCAGGGCGTTCACGTGGACGAAGCCGAGCAGGTGGGTCGGGGCGGCGTCCATCTCGACGTCGGTCAGGCCGATGCCGTCGAAGGCCGCCAGCTCGTGCTCGCACTTCCCGATCACGCCGGGGCCCAGCGGGGGGCGGGTGACGGCCAGGCCGGCGATCCAGGGGTGGCGGGCGAGCAGGTCCCGGTTGTCATCGGCGACCCGGGCGACCCTCGCCCGCCACGGCTCCCCGGCGACGCCCTCCGGACTCCCTCGTCGAGATCGGGCTCGGCTACCTCAGCCTGGACCGGTCCTCCTCGACCCTGTCGGGCGGCGAGGCCCAGCGGGTCAAGATGGTCCGCCACCTCGGCTCCTCGCCCACCGACGTCACGTACGTCTTCGACGAGCCGACCACCGGCCTGCACCCGCACGGCATCCAGCGCATGAACGGCCTGCTGCTGAGGCTGCGCGACAAGGGGAACACCGTGCTCGTCGTCGAGCACAAACCCGAGGTCATCGCCATCGCCGACCACGTCATCGACCTCGGCCCCGGCACGGCCGGCGGTCAGCTCTGCTACAGCGGGGACGTGTCCGGGCTGCGTACGTCCGGCACCCTCACCGGCCGCCACCTCGGACACCGGGCGCGGCTGCGGGAGCCGGTGCGCACCCCACGCGGCCACCTGTCCGTCAAGGGCGCCGATCTGCACAACCTGAAGGACGTCAGCGTGGACGTGCCGCTCGGGGTGCTGACGGTGGTGACCGGGGTCGCGGGCTCCGGCAAGAGCTCACTGATCCACGGCCATCTGGCCGGGCGGGACGGGGTGACGGGGGCCCACCAGTCGCCGATCCGCGGCTCGCGCCGGTCCAACCCGGCCACGTACACGGGCCTGTTGAACCCGATCCGGACCGCCTTCGCGAAGGCCAACGGGGTCAAGGCGGCCTTGTTCAGCGCGAGAAGTCCTCGACTTACATCTCGACATCGGCCCGCACGGCGGCCACGACGGCGGCCAGGTGGTCTTCGAGGGCACTCCGGCCACGCTGGTGGCCAGGGCGGACACGCTGACCGCGCGCCACCTGCGGGAGTACGTGGCTTCGTAGGCCCTCACCCGGGGGCGGGCCCCGGCCCCGGGCGCCGGACGCCGGACGCCGGCGCCGCTCAGCCGAGTGTGGCGTCGGCCTCGGGGAAGGGCAGCTCCAGGGCGCCGCCGAGCGGGGCGAGGAACCGGGCCACGTCCGCATCGGACACGTCGGCGGCCGCTGCCGGGGACCAGCGCGGCCGGCGGTCCTTGTCCACGACCTGGGCCCGGATGCCCTCCACCAGGTCCGGCGTCCGCAGCGCGTGGCACGAGACCCGGAACTCCTGGGCCAGCACCCGCTCCAGGACGCCGAGCACGCCGGCCCGGCGCACGGCGGCGAGGGTCACCTTGAGGGCGGTCGGGGACTTGGCCAGGATCGTCTCGGCGGTCTCCTTCGCGGCCGGGTCGCCGTGCGCGAGCAGCCGCTCCACGATCCCCTCGACCGTGTCCGCGGCGTAGCAGTGGTCGATCCACTCGCGCTGCCCGGCCAGTTCACCGGGAGCGGGGGTGGCGGTGTAACGCGGGAGCGCCTCCTGGACGGGGGCCAATGCGAGTTCGGCGGTCAGCTCGGGAAGCCGGGCGGCGGGGACGAAATGGTCGGCGAGCCCGCACAGCAGCGCGTCGGCCGCGCCGACGGCCGCGCCGGTGAGGGCGAGGTGGAGGCCGAGCCGGCCGGGGGCGCGGGCCAGCAGGTGGGTGCCGCCGACGTCGGGGACGAAGCCGATGCCGGTCTCGGGCATGGCGACGCGGGAGCGTTCGGTGACGACACGGACGCTGCCGTGGGCCGAGACGCCCACCCCGCCGCCCATCACGATGCCGTCCATGAGCGCGACGTAGGGCTTGGGGTAGCGGGCGATACGGGCGTTGAGCCGGTACTCGTCGCGCCAGAAGCCGGCCGAGGCGCTGGTGCCGGCCTTGGCGTCGTCGTGGATGGCCCGGATGTCCCCGCCCGCGCACAGCCCTCGCTCACCGGCCCCGCGGATGAGGACCTGGGTGACGGCCGGGTCGTGCTCCCAGGCGGTCAGGGCCTCGGCGATGGCCAGCACCATGGGGTGGGTGAGGGCATTGAGGGCTCTGGGGCGGTTGAGGGTGATCACCGCCGGCCGGCCCGCAGTTTCGAACAGAACTGTGTCGTCTTCGGCATTCACACCGGCCAGTATGTAGCGTCGGCGGACATGCGAAAGATCATCCTGATGGGCTCGGTGTCCCTCGAAGGCTTCTTCGAGGGACCCGAACGGCAGATCGACTGGCATCTCGTCGATGACGAACTGCACCAGCACATGAACGACGAACTGAGCCCGATGGGCGGTTTCCTGTCGGGCCGCGTCATGTACGAGCTGATGGCGGCGTTCTGGCCGACCGCCGACGCCGGCCCCGCGGTGAGCACGCCGGTGGCCGAATTCGCCGGGATCTGGCGGTCGATGCCGAAGTACGTCTACTCGCGCACCCTGGAGCACGCCGACTGGAACTCCACCGTGGTCCGTGACGTCGTCCCGGCCGAGGTCGCCGCGCTCAAGGCGGCCCCGGGCGGCGACCTGGTGCTGAGCGGGGCCGACCTCGCCGCCTCCTTCCTGCGCCACGACCTGGTGGACGCGTACCGGATCTACGTCCACCCCGTCCGCATCGGCCGCGGAAGACCCCTCTTCCCGCCCGTCGCCGCGCCGGCCCCGCTGCGCCTGGAGGGCACCCGCTCCTTCACCAACGGCGTGGTCCAGCTGCGGTACGCCCGGCCGTAGCCCAAGAGCCGGGCACGGACGCTCCCTTACGGTTGCGGGAGCTCGCGCAGGTGCGCCCCGGGCGTGTGCCCGAAGGCCCGGCGGAAGACGTCGATGAAGGCGCTCGCCGAGGCCCAGCCGCAGCGGTGCGCGACCGCCGTCACCGGGGTCCCCACGGCGAGCAGCCGCAGGGCCTGGTGCAGCCGCAACTGGGTCCGCCACTGCGGGAAGGTCATGCCCAGCTCGGCGCGGAACAGCCGGCTCAGCGTCCGCTCCCCCGCCCCGGCCCCCGCCACGGCTCCGAGGGCGGCCAGCCCGCGCTGATCCGCCGGGTCCGCGTACAGCAGCGCGCACACCGCCGCCAGCCGCGGGTCCGCGGGGGCGGGCAGGTGCAGCGGCTGGAGCGGCGAGGCCCGCAACTGGTCGAGCAGTACCCCGCGCATCCGACGCCGCTGCGGGCCGCCGTCCTCGGGGGTCCGCGTGTAGGCCAGGATCAGCTCGCGCAGCAGCGGCCCGACGGCGAGCACGGCGGGCGCGCAGAGGCCGAGCGGGTTGAGGTGCACCGGCAGGCCCACGCTGTGCAGATCGGTCCGGCCGTGGGCGCGGTGCTCGTGCACCGTGCCGGCGGGGATCCACAGCGCCCGGGTCGCCGGGGCCACCCAGGTACCGGCGTCGGTGGTGATGGACAGCACCCCGGAACCGGCGTAGGCGATCTGGTGGTCGTCGTGGCGGTGCGGGTCGATCCCGTGGTGCGTGTCGAGCTCGCGGATGCTGGTCGCGGCCCGCGGGGTGTGGCGGATTTTCTGCATCACCCGGCAATTTATCGGAAGCGCGATGCCCGCCGCGAGAGCGATTCTCGACCGGTGACCTCATCGAATCCCGTTCAGAACCCCTCGCGAAGCTCCGCGCGGAAGCCCCCGCAGAGCCCCGCGGCCCCGGCGCCGGCCGCCGCCCGGGCGCGCACCGCCGCCTTCTCGGCCGGGCACTCGTGCGTGGACGTCTACCAGGGCTCCGTCGCCGCGCTCGTCCCCTTCCTCGTCGCCGAGCGCGGGTACGGGTACGCTGCCGCGTCCGGCATCGTGCTCGCCGCCTCGCTCCTGTCCTGCGTGGTCCAGCCGCTGTTCGGGATACTGGCCGACCGGCGGCCGATGCCCTGGCTGATCCCGCTGGCCACGGCCGCGGCCGGACTCGGCGTGGCGCTGGTGGGGCTGGACGCCGGCTACTGGGCCACTGTGGCCGCCGTGGCCCTGTCCGGGCTGGGCGTCGCCGCCTACCATCCGGCGGCGGCCCGGCTGGTACGCACCGTCGGCGGGTCCGGGCACGGCCCGATGGGCTGGTTCGCGCTCGGCGGCAACATCGGCTTCGCCTGTGCGCCGCTGCTGGTCGTGGGGGCGCTGTCGGTGCCCGGGCCGGCCGGATGGTGGCTGCTGGCGCTCCCGGCGGCGCTCGGGGTGTTCCTGGGCCTGCCCCCGCGGTCGGTGCGTTCGGCCGCGGGGGCCGGGTCCGGCGGGCGGGACGAGAATGCGCCCGCCCCTTCGCCCTCCCCCTCCCCCTCCCCTTCGCCTTCGCCTGCCCTCGCCCCCGAGGACCGGCGGGCCTTCCTGCGGCTCTCGCTGGTCGTGATCGTCCGGTCGGTCGTCTTCATCGGCCTGAGCACCTTCATCGCCTTGTACGTCCGCGAGCGCGGCGGAAGCGAAACCGCCGGGGCCGTGGCCCTGTTCGCCCTGTTCGCGGGCAGCGCCGGCGGGACCCTGCTCGGCGGCCGGCTCGCCACCCGCTGGGGCCGGGTCACCACCGTGCACCGGGCGTACGCGGCCGCCGGACCGGCCATCGCCGGCGTCCTCTTCCTCCCGCTCCCCCTGGTGTACGTGTGCGCGGCGCTGGCCGCCGCCGCGCTGTACGTGCCGTTCTCCCTCCAGGTCACCCTGGGACAGGACTACCTGCCGACGCGCATGGGCACGGCGAGCGGGGTCACCCTGGGCCTGACGGTCAGCGTCGGCGGCCTCACGGGCCCGCTGATCGGCGCCGCCGCGGAGGCATCCTCCCTGCACACCGCACTGTTGGCCCTGGCCGTGCTCCCCCTGGCGGCCTGGGCCCTGGCGCGGCGCCTGCCGGAGCCGGCCTGAACCGGCCCGAACCGGCCCGAGCAGCGTCCGCCCTATTGATAAGTCTGCCTTGCAAGTTTGGCTGTATATCCCATATCGTCGAGTCATGTCCGTGGTACCCGAACCCGCAGCCCCGCAGCCCCGCGACACCGCCGAGGAGCTCCAGCACACGATCGGCATGCTGGTCCGGCAGATGCGCGGGGCCGCGAGCGGCGGCCTGAGCCTGTCCCAGATGTCCGTGCTCAAGCGGCTCGACCGGCTCGGGCCGTCCACCGCCTCGGATCTGGCGCGGGCCGAGAAGATCCGGCCCCAGTCGGTCATCGCCACCGTGAACGCACTGCAGGCCGACGGCTACGTCACCCGCATCCCGCACCCCACCGACGGCCGCCGGCTGCTCATCTCGCTCACGCCCGAGGGGCAGGCCCTGGTGAACGAGCGCCGCAAGGCCGGGCACGGCCGGATCGCGGAGCTGATCGCCGAGCGGCTGACCCCGGCGCAACAGGGCCTGCTGGCCGAGGCGGTACCGCTGCTGCGCCGCCTGGCGGAGGACTGACCCACGCCCCGTACGCCCACGCGCGTACGCCACACCTGTACGCCCACACCCGCACTCCACACCCGTAAGCCGCGGACCGAACGCCCCGAAGGAGAACCGGAACCATGAGCCCGACCCTGACCCTCGACGACGACACCGCCCTGGTCCTGATCGACCTCCAGAGCGGGATCCTGGCCCTGCCGACCACCCGGCCCGCCGACGAGGTCCTGAAGAGGGGCATCGCGCTCGCCGAGGCGTTCCGCGCGCGCAGGCTGCCGGTGGTCCTGGTCAAGGTCGCCTGGTCGCCCGACGGCGGCGACCTGCCCACCCTCGAAGTCGACCGGCCGGGGCCCGCCGCCGCGCCGCCGGCCGGTTTCTCCGAGATCCCCGCGGAGCTGGCCGCCCTCGGGGACGTCGTCGTCACCAAGCGCCACTGGGGAGCCTTCACCGGTACCGAGCTCGACCTCCAGCTGCGCCGCCGCGGCATCCACCGCATCGTCCTGGCCGGCATCTCGACCAGCGCCGGCGTGGAGTCCACCGCCCGCACCGCCTGGGAGAACAGCTACGAGGTCGTCTTCGCCGAGGACGCCACCGCGGACATCGACGCGGACTCGCACGCGCACACCTTCGGCAAGATCTTCCCGCGCATCGGCAAGGTCGCGACGACGGACGAGATCATCGACGCCCTCCGGTCCTGAGCCCCCGGCGCGGCACGGCCAACCGCCGCCCGCCCGAAGCCCGTCGGGGGCGGCGGCCGGCTCCGCGGGCAGTCCGTCCGGCGCGGCCCGCAGCCGCCGGCCCGGACGTCGCTCCGCCACAGCACTAGCGCGAGTCGGCCCGCGCGGCGGTGTCGTCGAGGAAGCCTCCCGACTGGTGCTGCCACAGCTTCGCGTAGGCGCCGTCCGCGGCCAGGAGCTGCTGGTGCGTGCCCTGTTCGACGATCCGTCCCCGGTCGAGGACGACGAGCCGGTCCATGCCCGCGACCGTGCTCAGCCGGTGCGCCACCACGAGCGCCGTCCGACCGTCCATGAGGCGCCACAGCGCGTCCTGGACGAGGATCTCGCTCTCGGAGTCCAGTGCGCTGGTCGCCTCGTCGAGCAGCAGGATCGGCGCGTCCCGCAGGATCGCCCTGGCGAGGGCGACCCGCTGGCGCTGTCCGCCGGACAGCTTCACCCCGCGCTCGCCCACCATGGTGTCGAAGCCGTCCGGCAGCGCATCGGCGAACTCCGTGACGTGCGCCGCCTCGGCCGCGCTGCGGATCTCGGCGTCGGTGGCGCCCGGCCGGGCGAAGGCGATGTTGTCCCGCAGGGTGCGGTGGAACATCGCCGGGTCCTGGGGCACGTACGCGATCAGACTGCGCAGGTCGGCCTGGCACAGCCTGCTGATGTCCTGCCCGCCGATCATGATCCGGCCGGCGTCGATGTCCGTCATCCGCAGCAGGAGCCGGGTGAGCGTGGTCTTGCCCCCGCCGGACCGGCCGACGAGACCGATCTTCGCGCCGCTCGCCACGGCCAGGTCGAGGCCCTCGAAGAGCGGCTCGGCGCCGGCCGCGTGGGCGAAGGTCACCTGCTCGAAGCGCACGTCGGCGGCCTCGGAGGCCAGCGGTTCCGGGCAGGGCGGGTCGAGCACGGTCGGCTGCGTCAGCAGCAGTTCGGTGAACTGCGCGGCCTCCGTCATCGAGCTCTCCAGACGGCGGTAGATCTGGTTGAACTCGAACATGATGCGCGTCGCGTTGGAGTAGTAGGTGAAGGCGACGACGACCGCCTCCACGCCGTGCCCCGAACCGGCGAGGGCGATGGCGCCCAACAGGCCGAGCGCGTTGGTCAGTACGGACATCGGCGCGACGATCGTGTCGATGCGCAGGTTGCCGTAGTCCCACGAACGGAGCATGAGCCGACGCGACTGCGCAACGCGCGAACGGTGTTCGGCGGCCTCCCGGTCCTCGGCGGCGAACGCCCGGACCGTGTCCATGTTCATCAGGCTGTCGGCGACGTGACCCGACACCCGGGCGATCGCCTCCTCCCGCTGGTCGACGAGGGCTTGGCGGCGGCGGATCAGCGGCCGGACGAGCAGCGCGGCCAGCGCGATCATGGACAGGAGCCCGACGACGAGCAGCGGTTCGTACTGCCACAGCACGACCGACCCGAACAGCAGCGGCACGAACTTGCCCACGACGGAGAAGGTCAGGGTGTCGACGAACTCCTCGAAGCGGGAGGCGAAACTCAGGACCCGCTTGGTGAGCGATCCGGCGAAGTTGTCGTGGAAGAAGGCGGCGTCCTTGGCGAACAGTTCATCCATGCCGATGACGTACAAGTGCTCGATGCCGAGGGCGTCGACACGGTTCAGGCAGTGCAGTCCGACGCGCCACAGCGCCTCGCCGAACAGCAGGACTCCGGCGAAGGCGAAGACGTAGGGCAACATCGCCCCGATGTCGACTCCGGCGCCGCCGGGGGCCGTGTCCCCCGCGATGCGGCCGACGAGCTTCGCGACGACCAGCGGGGCGATGTAGTCGATGCCGATGTTTCCCAGTGCCGGGAACAGCATCGCGGGCACGGCCACCCACCTGAGCCGCCCCAACTCCCTTCCGTAGTACCGAAGTGCGAGCAGCATCGAACCCCTGCCCGACGAACTTTTGCGCGATTCAGGCGTATCCATCCCAACCCTGCTTTGTCGGACCCAAGTGGACAGGATCCGCAGTGTCCCGCGGCGCCCACCCCGCCGTCCAAGCGTTTTCGTCAGCCTCTGAGCGTCGCGGGGGCCGGGCCGTCGGGGCGGACGGTGATGCCGTACGCGGCCTTGGCCGGGGTGGAGTGGAAGCGCGGGACGTGGGCGGGCAGCAGGTGCGCGAGGATCCCAGAGTTCGGTACGTCGGTGCCGGCCTCGACCCGGTACCGCCCGCGGCGAGGGCCTGTTCCCGCGCCTGCGGGTTCCGGTCCAGCAGAAGGTGGAGCCGGTCAGGGTGGTGGCGGTGGTCTCGCGACCGGCGGCAGGCCGGGCAGTGCGGCCACCACGGCGGGTACGGCGGCCAGTTCGCGCTCCGTGCCGGGGTCGAGGGGAGGGCCGGCCAGGGAACGCCAGATGGCGTCCAGGGCGAAGCGGCGTATCCCCGCGCCGGTGAACTGGCACTGCAGCAGGCGCCGTTGCCGCTGCCACCCCTCGCCCGTCGCGGCCAGGACCCCGTCACCGATCAGCAGGCGGCCGCGGTGCGAGCGCTTGACGTCCGCCTCCCCCGGCCTGCCACTGCCCGACGAGGCCGGGGTCGAGCTCGGGAACGCGGGTGACCACGGATCGGCTCCTGCGTACGGCGGTCCGGGCGGGCGCAGGCATCACGCACCGTAGCGGAACGCAAGCAGTGGGCGACAGCCCCGACCGTCCGCGCAGTGCGCCGCTGGCCGACACTCCCCCAAAATCCGTCCGACGTTCGCCTGGTGTACTCCCCGAGGTCAAGCCAGGCTCCCTCTCCAGTACCCCTGGCACGCTGTCCTGGGGGCGCTCAACCACCCCTCAACGACAGAGGTCGATCCCGCCATGGCAGAACTCAACCGCCGCCGCTTCCTGCAGCTCGCCGGCGGCGCCGCCGCCCTGACGATGCTCAACGAGAGCATCGCGCGCGCCGCCGCCATCCCCGCGCAGGGGAGCACCGGCACCATCGCCGATGTCGAGCACATCGTGGTCCTCATGCAGGAGAATCGTTCCTTCGACCACTACTTCGGCGCACTGCGCGGCGTCCGCGGCTTCGGCGACCCGCGCCCGGTGACCCTGCCCAGCGGCAAGTCCGTCTTCCACCAGTCGGACGGCACGAAGGAGACGCTGCCCTTCCGGCCGCCGTCCGAGGACCTCGGCATGGAGTTCCTCCAGGGCCTCAACCACGACTGGGCGGGCGGCCAGAGCGCCTTCAACAAGGGCAAGTACGACAACTGGGTGCCCGCCAAGACGCCCACCACCATGGCGTACCTGACGCGCGACGACATCCCCTTCCACTACGCCCTCGCCGACGCGTTCACCGTCTGCGACGCGTACCACTGCTCGTTCATCGGCTCCACCGACCCCAACCGCTACTACCTCTGGTCGGGCCACACCGGCAACGACGGCAAGGGCGGCGGCCCGGTGCTGAACAACGCCGAGGCCGGCTACGACTGGACCACCTACCCCGAGCGGCTGGAGACGGCCGGGATCTCCTGGAAGGTCTACCAGGACGTCGGCGACGGCCTCGACGCCGCCGGCTCCTGGGGCTGGATCAACGACGCCTACCGCGGGAACTACGGCGACAACTCCCTCCTCTACTTCAACAACTACCGGGGCGCCCAGCCGGGCAACCCGCTGTACGACAAGGCCCGCACCGGCACGAACGCCAAGGCCGGCGAAGGCTACTTCGACGGGCTGCGCGCCGACGTCACCGCAGGCACCCTCCCCCAGGTCTCCTGGATCGCTGCCCCCGAGGCTTTCAGCGAGCACTCCAACTGGCCCTCCAACTACGGCGCCTGGTACATCTCGCAGGTGCTGGACGCCCTGACCTCCAACCCCGACGTGTGGGCCCGCACCGCGCTGTTCATCACCTACGATGAGAACGACGGCTTCTTCGACCACGTCGTCCCGCCGTACGCCCCCGCGAGCGCCGACCAGGGCCTGTCGACCACGCCCACCGCCCTGGACGTCTTCCCCGGCAAGCCCGGCTACGTCGCCGGACCGTACGGCCTCGGCCCGCGCGTGCCGATGCTGGTGGTCTCCCCCTGGAGCACCGGCGGCTTCTCCTGCTCCGAGACCTTCGACCACACCTCCGTCATCCGCTTCATGGAGAAGCGCTTCGGCGTGCGGGAGCCCAACATCTCCCCGTGGCGCCGCGCCGTGTGCGGCGACCTGACCTCCGCGTTCGACTTCGCCCGCAACGACAGCGGCGCCGTCCCGCTGCCCGACACCGGCGCCTGGTTCCCGCAGGACCGCGAGCGCCACCCCGACTTCCGGGCCACCCCGCCCGCCGAGGGCGCCATGCCCCGCCAGGAGAAGGGCCTGCGTCCCACGCGTGCGCTGAAGTACGCCCCGTACGTGGACGGCGCCGCGCTCGTCGCGGAGGGCAGGTTCCGGCTGACGTTCAGCGGCGGCCAGGACCTGGGCGCGCAGTTCTACGTCACCTCCGGCAACCGCACCGACGCACCCTGGACGTACACCACCGAGGCCGGCAAGTCGATCGCGGACACCTGGAACACCCGATACTCGGCCGGAGTCACCGACCTGACGGTGCACGGCCCCAACGGCTTCCTGCGCGGTTTCCGCAACCCCGGCGCCACCCCCGGCCCCGAGGCCACCGCCCGGCACAACGCCGCCACCGGGAACCTCGACCTCACCCTCACCAACGCCGGCGGGTCGACCGCCACCCTCACGGTCACCAACGCCTACGGCGGCGGACCGAAGCGCCTCACGGTCACCGCGGGCGCCACCGTCACGTACAGCGTCCCGCTGAAGAACACGCGGCGCTGGTACGACGTATCGGTCACGGCGTCCGGTTCGCCGGACTTCCTGCGCCGCTTCGCGGGCAAGGTGGAGACGGGCGCGCCCGGACTGTCGGATCCGGCGATCCTGACGAACCAGTCCTCCTGACCCCGACGGCCATGCCCTTCCCGCAAGGGTGGGGCATGGCCGACGGCCGTAGCGGGGTGCGCCCTTGTGGTGGCGCCCCTCACCCGCCCGGTCACGGCGGAGCGGGTGACGGAGGGCAGGAGGTGACCGCGCGCAGCATGACGGCGGCCGACAGGTCGACGGCCACCTCGCCCGCCTCCGTCCCGAGCACGAGCCGCCCGTCGGCCGTGCGCAGCGGCTCCCCGCAGGAGCTCCCGGAGGGGGTGGTGACGGCGATCCGCGGGCTGTCCTTCGGCGGCCCGTACCAGGTCAGCGCCACGGCGGCGGTCAGCAGCGCGGCGCAGCCCAGGGTCGCCAGCACACCGCGGGTCAGGGCCCGCGCGGCGCGCAGCGCCTCCGCGTGCCCTGCGGTGACCGGTCCGGCGGGCAGCGTCCCCGGCGCGGGTTCGGGCAGCGCCGAGGCGGCCGGCCGGCCGTGGGCGGACCGCAGCAGCAGCACCGCGCCGCCCACCCCGCTCAGCAGCGCGCACAGCAGCAGCGCACCGACGACCGCACCGTACGGCGCCGCCAGCGCCCCCACGTCGGTGCGCCCCTTGAGCAGGCCGAACCCCATCAGTCCGGCCAGCAGCGCGCCCAGCCCGTTGCGCCAGGCCAGCGCCGACTCCCGGACCCGTGGCAGTTCCTCGTGCAGCAGCCGACGCCCGCGACGGGCGGCCATCCGGTCGGCCGGTGCCCCGGCCGGGCCGGGGCGGGCCCGCCAGGTCATCGTGCCGCCCTCTCCAGCAGGACGTTCCAGTACGCGCCGCAGCCCTCCTCGTCGACGGGGCGCCCCGCGTGCCCGGTCTCGCACACGCACAGGACGGGCACAGTGACGGTGTGCGCGGACCGGCCGCCGACGGGCCCGTGGCGGTAGACGCGGCGCGTGTAGGTGAATTCGAACGGGCAGGCACAGCGGGGACAGGTGCCGCTGAGCACGGCGCCGTCCCCGGTGCCCGTCACCCGCAGTCCGGCGGTGTACGACGCGGCGTAGGACGCGGCGGTGATCTCGAGGTAGGGGAGCACGGTCAAGGGCTGCCGCCTTCCGGGGCGAGGGACCGGGTCGGGGGCCGGCCCGGTACACGCGGCCCCCGTGTCCTCGATGCTGCCACGCGGACCGCCGGCCGATCGGGCCGTACCGGGCGCTCTCCGGTCGATTGCCGGGCGGGTTCCGCGGGCCCGCGCGATCACCTCCCGCAGACCGGGCGCACGGGCCATGATGGTCCGTATCCGTCTGCGACGTTGAGCGGGCGCCAGCATCGCGGATACAAACCACCCAAAGCACCGCAGCCGCCGCCCAGAGGCTCAACCCGGCCGATGCCGACGACTGCGAGCGGCTGGCACGCACCCTGTGCAGCGACGGGCACGAGCAGGTCGACGGTCCCGGGTGGGTGGCACGCGCCCGGGACGCCTGGGAGGACCTTCCACTTCCGCTGCGCCGCGAGGTGCGCCGGTTCCGAAGGCACTCCGGCCCGCACGGCACCTTGGTGATCCGCGGCCTGCCCGTCGACCAGGCGGCGCTGCCCGCGACACCGACCGTACCCGGCTCGGTCCAGCGCCAGGCCACGATCCCGGCCGCGGTGCTCACCATGGTGGCCTGCGGACTCGGCCAGCCCCTCGCCTACCTGGCCGAGAAGTCCGGCGCCCTCGTACAGGACGTCGTGCCCGTGCCCGGACAGGAGACCTTCCACGGCAACGCCGGATCGGTAGCGCTCTCCTTCCACACCGAAAACGGCTTCCACCCCCACCCACCCGACTACGTGGTCTTCCTGTGCCTGCGCGCCGACCACGACCGCATCGCCGGCATGCGCGTCGCCGGCATCCGTGAAGCGCTGCCTCTCCTTTCCCCCGCCAGCCGCCGGGCCCTGTTCGCACCGGAGTTCATGACCACTCCTACCGCCCTCCTTCGGCCCGGACTCCGACCTGCGCCGCCCCCGCGATCACCGCCCCCACGACGGCCACATACTCGCCCGGTGACCAGCCTGCGAGGAGAAGTGATCCCTGTAGGCCCTACACCATGGCCGAATCGGAGAGGCGCTGCTGAGCGTTGAAGCCTGCTCGCGGTGTCGCCGTCATGAGGAGCCGTTTCGGTCGGGTGACCACGCCCGCCACGGCTTGTACCGGGCGGTCGGGGTGGGTCGGCCGTAGTTCGAACCGTGCGGCCAGGGCGGCCAGGGCCACGGGTGCGCTGATGGCTGCGAAGGGGGCGCCGACGCAGCGGTGCGCGCCTGCGCTGAAGGGGAGGTAGGCGTTGCCGCGGGTCGTGAGCGCTTCGTCTTCTGCCCAGCGGTGGGGGTCGAAGGTGTCGGGGCGGTCGTAGACGGTGGGGTCACGATGGATGCCGTACAGGTTGAGCAGGACTTCCGCTCCGTGCGGGAGGCGGAACCCGCCGACCGTCACTTCACGTACGGTGTTGCGAGCCACCACCGGGATGGGGTAGAGACGCATCACCTCCTTGATGACCTGGCTGGTGAAGGGGAGGTGCTCGACGATCTTCTCCGGCAGGGGCCCCCCGCTGTTGAACAGGGCGTCCGCTTCGCGTTGTACGGCTTGTTCCAGATCGCGGTTGCGGGCCAGCTCGTGCCAGGCCCACGCGAGTGTCATGGCGGTGGCGTCGCTGTTGGCGGCAAGGAAGGTGATCAGTTCGTCGATTACTGCCTTCCGCGCGAGAGTCGGCGTTCCTTGGGCGGGGCAGGCGGCCTCGTCCAGCAGGCTCAGTACATCGTTGCCACAGTCGGCGGCGACGTGCCGTGTGGACAGGTTCTCCGCCACTTCACGCAGGGTGCGGGTCGCCCGCCAGCCGCTGGGCGTGCGCAGCGGGGGCAGCCAGAGGGGCGCCGTCATGCGCAACAGGATTCCCCTCGACAGGGTGAATGCCTTGGTGGCCAGCCAGGAGACGGTGTCGAGCGGTGCCTCGGAACGGAAGAGGCAGCGGACCGCGATGTCGACGCTGAGTTTGAGCATCTCGTGATCCAGCTCGAGTGCGGTCTGCTGCGGCCAGCGCTTGGCGAAGTCGGAGGTCACTTGGCAGACGAGGGGGGCGGCGGCGGTCAGAGGGGTGCGGGTGAAGGCGGGCGTCACGATCTTGCGGCGCTCGCGGTGTGCTGTCCCGTCGAGGGTGAAGAGGCCGTCTCCTGTGACGGGGCGGAAGCCGCGGGCCATACGCTCGCGGCCGAATGCGTTGGTCTTGTCGGCCAGGATTTCGTGGGCCAGCTGCCCGTCGCTGACCACGTATTTGGTCCCGGGCCTGAATTGCAGTTTCAACACGGGGCCGGCCGAGCCCACATCGCGGAGCATGGGCAGCATTCCGTGGCGCAGGAGCGGCAGGTGGCCCAGCAGCCTGCGGTGTCCGGGGGCGTCGGGGACATCGCGTCCCGCGGCGGTGGTCACCGTCGCATCGGCTGGGCAGTGGCCGCCTGCCGTTCGTCCCGCTTCAGTTGCCGCGCCGCCAGTTGCATCGGTTGCTGATCGTTCCATGACCATTTCCTCTCAACGTTTTGAAGATCGCGGGGGTCACCGGTCCGAGCCGGGGAACCTATGTCGCAAACGCGGGGCTCGCCGGCCGTCGCACAGGTGCCCGGCGACGCGGGTGTGTCCAGTTAACGGCTGATCTTGGTTTTGAGGTTCAGTTGTTGGCTGGGGTGAGCCGGCCCTCGAAGGCGATCTGGAAGGCGTTCAGGGG